>NZ_CP087131.1:602803-904205 GCF_020911865.1 Chryseobacterium sp. C-71 | reverse complement strand
TCCACCTGAAAGTAAAATTTCAGAAACAATATAAATACTCATTTCTGTGCTTCTTGTAATGAGTAGATTGTTTTTTGAAATGGGTAAACCTCTTGATATATTTAAATAGTGTGAAAGGTTTTTCTTAAAAAATTCGCTGCCGTCGTTATTGTAATGTCCTACCTTGTGTGCTTTTCGCTTCAGTGTGGAACTGTAAATTCTTGAATGATGATCTATCTGCGTAAGTCGAACGTCAGGAGTGCCGTCATCAAAAACAAATTCGCAATCTGAGTGCTCAAAAGGATTGTCAAGAATATTAGATGTTTTAAAGGTGAAACCAGTAGATTTTGGATAATTTATGAGTTGTTTCTTCTCAAAACTTAAAATATTTACGGGTTTTTCGTTCTCTTTTCCAATAACAAAGGTTCCTTTATTGGGTAGGCTTTCAACCCAACCCTGGGAAAATAATTCATCATAAACTGCCACAATCGTATTTCTGTGAACTTTCAAATTGATGCTTAAAACTCTGGTTCCAGGAAGCTTGGTTCCGAATGGAAGAACACCTCTTTGAATAGCATTAATTAATTGAGTTGAAATCTGCATGTAGATAGATAC
Organism: Chryseobacterium sp. C-71; assembly: GCF_020911865.1. NCBI lineage: Bacteria > Pseudomonadati > Bacteroidota > Flavobacteriia > Flavobacteriales > Weeksellaceae > Chryseobacterium > Chryseobacterium sp. C-71. The sequence goes on along the minus strand of NZ_CP087131.1, from coordinate 903,611 downwards.
ATCAGAATTTCTATCTATTTTAATAAAACTCTCATAAGGAAATTCAACCGGACTACTCATAATGTAAAAACTGGTACTACTGAACCATCCGGCAATATACTACTTTTGAGCCAAATCAAAAATAAATGGAATTTTACGAACTTCTTGAGAAAATAGTGCTGAATCATCACACCCATGCAAAATGGCTTAATACACTTTCTTTCATGGAAAATGCAGGAGCCAGAAAGATTTCTGCCTGTGAGCATCCTACTAAAGTAAACCTAATTCAGCTGAAGCATGCCTGTGAAGAACATCGTCATGCATATTATCTCAAAAAACAAATTGCAAAAATAGATTCAGAATCTTGTAAAACTTATGAGAATGAAGAGCTTTTAGCGCCTATCGCAACACGTCAGTATCTTCATTCTTTGGATATTAAAGCCTGTAAATATCTTTATAACAATTTCAATCTTACAAAAGATGAATTGAAATACGCAGCGTATCTTTTTGTGACTTATGCTATTGAAGTTCGTGCCGATGAATTGTATCCTGTTTATCAGGATATTCTTACCAAAACATCTTCAAAAATTATGGTAAAATCTATTATTCTCGAAGAAGAAGGTCATTTGGAAGAAATGATTAATCAATTGGATGAATTTTCTGAAAATTGGAAATCACACGCTGAAAATATTTTAAAAATCGAACATGAACTTCATGACCAATGGATCAATGCCATCGTTGAGGAAGTTGCCAAGTTGAATTATGCTTAAAAATTTTCATCATTTTCAAGAAGCTCTTAACAAAAGAGAGATTGAAGGAACTTTGAGGATTTTAAAACCACAATCAGAAGGAATAGATTTTTATTCTAATGATTATTTAGGATTTGCACAAAGCAAAGAGTTTCAAAACTTATTGTTAAAAGAAGTGATGAATGATCCTCATTTGTTATCGGGAAGTACAGGTTCAAGACTAATCAGCGGAAATAGTGCTGAAGTGGTTAAAACAGAAAAATTGATTGCAGAAGAACATCAGTATTCTGACGCGCTCCTTTTTTCTTCGGGATACAATGTTAATCTGGCATTATTCTCAACGCTTCCGACTAGGCATGACACAATTATAGTCGATGAAAAGATTCATCGTTCTGTACATGATGCTTGTAAAATGTCTCATGCGAAGAAAATAAAGTTCAGTCATAATCATGTCGGAGATCTGGAGCGTATTTTAAAAAAACAAAACGGAAAATCGTACATCGCCATAGAAAGTCTTTATTCTATGGATGGAGACTTTGCGCCTATTCAGGAAATTGCTGAAGTTGCTGAGAAATACGATGCGTACTTAATTGTTGATGAGGCACATTCTTTTGGAATTTTCGGGAATGGGTTAGTTGATAAATTTCAACTTCAGAAGAAAGTATTAGCCACTATTATTACTTATGGGAAAGCATTGGGTTCACACGGAGCAGCGATTCTATGTAATGATGTGGTCAAGTCTTATCTCGTCAATTTTGCATCTCCATTTATTTATACAACCTCGGCTCAGGATATCCAATGGAGAAGTATAAAAATAGGGTATGGATTTTTGAAAGAGAATGATAATGAAAGAATCAAATTACAGCAAAATATTGAATTTTTTCGTCAGCAAAATTTGAAAACGATTTCTTCTGCAAAAAGTCCGATTCAGGCAATCTTAATTCCTGATCATGACCGACTCAATAAAGCGAATCAAGTTTTATCGGATGAAGGATTTTTGACCTACGCTGTTTTTAGTCCTGCTGTAAAAGAAGGAGCCGAACGCCTTAGGATTTGTCTTCACAGTTTTAATACTGAGGATGAGATTGTGAAGCTTACAAAAATTATTAAAGAATTTATTTAAATAAAAACAGGAGGTATTTATGAAATTATTCGTAACAGGCATAGGAACGGAAGTGGGGAAAACTGTTTGCTCAGCAATTTTAGTTCAATATTTCAAAGCTGATTATTGGAAACCGATACAGTCAGGAGATTTGCATTTTTCAGACAGTATGAAAATTAGAGATTGGGTAAGTGAAAGTATTATTACTCATCCGGAAACATATCGTTTAAAGCTTGCAGCATCGCCTCACCAATCGGCTGCGGAAGAAGGAATCTCAATTCATTTAAATGATTTCACGCTTCCTGAAACTCAAAATAATTTAATCGTAGAAGGAGCGGGTGGATTGATGGTTCCGTTGTCTGACAGCGAATTTATGATTGATTTAATAGAAAAACTAGATATTCCGGTTGCGCTTGTCGTGAGAAATTATCTAGGCTGTATTAATCACAGCTTATTGTCGATCATGGCTTTAAATCAAAGAAAAATTAATCTAAAATATTTGATTCTTAATGGATATTTCCCACAAGATACAGAGCGAATTATCTGTAAAAATATTCAACAGGAAACTGAAATTATCAGAATTCCGGACATCGAAAATTTAACAAAAGAAAACATAGAAAGTGTTACAAAACAATTAACAAAATAGGATAATGGATAAAACAAAATTGAAAAATAATTGGACAAAAGGAGAAATAGAAGAGATTTACAATTTACCACTACTCGAACTTATTTATAAGGCAGCCACCGTTCATCGTGAATGGCATAATCCTGAAGAAGTTCAGATGTCAACATTACTTTCAATAAAAACAGGTGGTTGTACAGAAGATTGTTCGTATTGCGGACAGGCGGCTCGCTATCATACCAATATCAAAGTCCAGGCTTTGCTTCCAACAGAAAAAGTCATCGAGCATGCCCAAAAAGCAAAAGACAGCGGCTCATCACGTTTCTGTATGGCTGCAGCATGGAGAGAGGTGAGAAATAACCGTGATTTTGACCGGGTGATTGATATGGTGAAAGGGGTCAATGATCTCGGACTTGAAGTTTGCTGTACCCTTGGAATGTTAACGGAAGAACAGGCGATCCGCCTTCAGGAGGCAGGTTTGTATGCCTATAATCACAATCTTGACACTTCGGAACAATATTATGAAGAAATTATTTCTACGAGAACTTTTGACAACAGAATTAACACCATAAATAACGTTAGAAAAGCGGGAATTACCGTTTGTTCAGGAGGAATTATTGGTTTGGGGGAAACGCATACGGACAGAATATCCATGCTGCTCACCTTAGCAACCATGCCTAAACATCCGGAATCTGTTCCCATCAATGCATTGGCACGAGTAGCCGGAACTCCGCTTGAAAATAATGAAAAAACAGATACGTGGGAAATGGTGAGAATGATTGCTACCGCAAGAATTGTAATGCCTTCATCAATGGTTCGTCTGAGTGCAGGAAGAATTGAAATGACAGAATTTGAGCAGGGTTGGTGTTTTATGGCCGGAGCAAATTCAATCTTTACAGGAGAAAGAGAAACTTTATTGGTGACACCCAACCCTGGAGTTTCCGAAGATATGCAAATGCTGCAAACTTTAGGATTAAAACCGATGAAAAGACAAGCAGAAAAAGTGATGGATCACTTTGAAACCTGGAAAACTAACGCCTAGTCTAATTCCTGAAAATTATGAATTTACAAGAACGCGACAGAGCTGTCAATTGGCATCCTTATACCCAAATGAAAACAGCGGATGATATTATTCCCATTATTAAAGGAAAAGGAGTTTATCTTTTTGACGATAAAGGGAACAGGTATATTGATGCCGTTTCTTCATGGTGGGTAACACTGCATGGTCATGCGCATCCTTATATTGCAAAGAGGGTTTCTGAACAATTGAATACCTTGGAACAGGTTATTTTTGCAGGTTTTACGCATGAACCGGCCATACAACTCTCTGAAAATTTATTAAAAATTTTACCCGAAAATCAACAAAAAGTTTTCTATTCTGACAACGGCTCAACAGCGGTGGAAGTTGCTTTGAAAATGTGTATTCAACACGCCTATAATCAGGGAAAAGAAAAGACAAAGATTTTAGCTTTTAAAAATGCTTATCATGGTGATACTTTCGGGGCAATGTCTGTGAGCGGAAGAAGTGTATGGACAAAACCTTTCGGAGAAATGCTCTTTGAAGTTATTTTCATAGATACTCCGACTTCTGAAAATCTGGAGAATTTAAAAAATCAAATCCGACATCACGCAAATGAAATTGCATGTTTTATTTATGAGCCACTTATCCAAGGCGCAGCGGGAATGTTGATGTACGATGCTGAAGATTTGGATGAATTAATGAAATTCTGTCGTGGACAAGAAATTTTAATGATTCAGGATGAAGTTTTTACAGGTTTTGGACGAACAGGAAAGCTTTTTGCAGCCAATCATCTTTCGGAAAATCCTGATATAATGTGTTTTTCAAAAGGTTTAACAGGCGGTACGATGCCAATGGGAATAACAACCTGTTCGAATGAAATTTATAATGCTTTTTTATCAGATGAAAAATATATGACATTGTTTCACGGACATTCTTTCACTGCAAATCCGTTAGCTTGCACGGCGGCTTTGGCAAGTATGGAGTTGTTATTAAATGATGAAACGCAAGAAAATATTCGGAGAATTTTTGAACAGCATTATAACTTTTCAAAAATATTAAAACAATATCCACACGTTGAAAATGTCCGACAGACAGGAACTATTTTGGCCTGGGAAATTAAAAATGATCAAGAAACCTCTTATTTTAATAAAATTGGAAAAAAACTGTACGATGACTTTCTATCACGGGGAATCGTTATGCGTCCATTAGGAAATGTAATGTATCTGGTGCCACCTTACTGTATCTCTGCAAAAGAATTGAATTTTATTTATGAAAATATTTTAGAAGTATTGAATTACGATTAAAAATTTTGATTCTTTCTGGTGTATTGAGCTTAACATTATAGAATATTACAACAGAAAAGCTTATTGTTGAGTAAGAATAAAGTGTGTTTAGCAATCATAATCGTAAAAATTTATGAATATTTACGTCATAATTCAATATTGTTTAAAAAATGTACTTTAAATTGGCTTAAAATATTTTATCTTTGAAATTGTAAATAAGAATATGATGGAATACATTCTTTATATTCTGTAATCAAAAAGATATTAATATTATAAAGGCAAGATGAGAGTTTCTAATGGTACTGTTGCGAAAATTACAGCATACAGTCTTTTAATTTTGACGACAGTGATGCTGCTTTGTTTCATAGCAGTTAATCAAAATATTTTAGAGAGTCTGTTTTTCGTTGCAATTACTTTACTGATCGTGATATTAACAAAAATCAGGATTGTTACTTATGAATTTTCAGGTGGATGTGTAACCATTCGAAAGATGCATCCATTCACCTTCAAAAAATTTACTTCTCCGGCAGTTGAGTTTCCACAAAATTACATTTGTGATTATAGTGTTAACAATCATATCGTTTCAGGGTCTTTAGTATTAAAAATAAATTCTAAAAGAAATAAGAAATATGCGGTGAAAATTAAGCTTTTCGGATTCACCTATGCTCAGCGAGAAAAAATATCATCTTCATTGGTTTCTATTGTATCTCAAAATAGTTTTTAACCATCTTATTGATTATTAAAAAGTTACTCGCAAGCGAAAGAATTTTCTCAAAATTGACACCCAAATCATCATTATATTAAGAAATCTCCATAGTTTTATGTTAAACTGGAGATTTTTTTTTTGAACTCAATCAATTTTTGATGTAAATTTTCACCTTGGTTTGATGTATGTCTGATTATGCCAACTATTATTTCATTTATATTGAAAAAGTAAGGAATTTGTGTTGACATGATTTTTTATATAATTATTTAGTTATAACCAATGAATTTTGTAAATAATTTACATTTTATTAGTGTATGTCATATATATACTTTATATTTGTAGAATAATAAGGCAGCGATTTTTAATTTTAAACATATTTAAAAAGAAATAACAGCTGGTCAATTTTGTCATTAATATTTTAGGTGCTCTACCTTTTAAGAAGTTCGATTTTCACTCTTAAATTCTATTCATCCATATTTTTTTCTCAAAAGTTATTATCGTTTTGGTTTATACCAAGGCACAGGGATAAGTAATCCTATAAAATAGAATACAATAATTTTTAATACATAATACAATGCAACAAGGAACAGTAAAATTCTTTAACGAAACTAAAGGATTTGGTTTTATTACTCCATCTACAGGTGGTCAAGACGTTTTCGTACATACTTCAGGTTTGGTAGATAACATTCGTGAAAATGATGTCGTAACATTCGATTTACAAAATGGAAACAAAGGTGTTAATGCAGTTAACGTTAAAATAGCGTAACTCCAATAAATAACCTTATACGTTATACAAAGAGCAGATAATTTATTTTATCTGCTCTTTTAATTTTTGGTATGAGTGTTTAATGTTAATGATTTCTGGCCTCTAAAAAATTATAGATGAACAATCAAATATTAAGGGTCTATAATCAGTATTAGTTCCTAACCCTTTGTGCATTTGTAGACACTGTCAAGTAATTGATAGTTAAAGTCTTTGTATTTCTTTGCTAAATGAAATGCCATTGTTTATCTTAAAAACAGAATTTATTGTAAAGACTTTGTTTTTCCTAGCGATAAAAAAACGCAAGACTATACGAAAATTGTAAAAAAGTATAGATATTAAGCAAAGCAAAGCTGTTTCAATTATTTTCGAAAGACAATGATTTAAAATGCAAACAGATTAATTCCTATAATTTATTGAGTTTATTGACCAGATAACTAATCATCTGTGCGACACTTTCAGCAGGTTGGGCAAAATCATTTTCAATCCAGTTTTTGATGACAGCAATGCTTCCTTTTTCACCGAATTGATAGGCCATTTCCAGAAAAGGTTGTGTTTCCGGGGTGAGTTCGATTTGATTTTCAACCGGAAAATGATTTCTAACATTGGTCAGGATGCGAGATAAAATTCCGCTTCCGTCACCTTTGCTGAAAACTATTTTACTCATCTCTTTGTCATTTTCCAGCAGTTGGCAGCTCAGCAATATCACCTCGTCCATTTTATAGCTTTTACGTAGCACGGCCGATAATTTTTCAAAAACTTCTTCTTCCAGCTCCAGCAATATATCCATTGGAATTGTATAATGTCGATAAAATGAATTTCTATTGACATCTGCTGTTTTACATAATTCCGTTATGGAGATTTGGCTCAGTTCTTTGTCCTTCAATAAGTCAAACAATGCCTCTCGAAGTACTTTCTTGGTATACTGTACACGTCGGTCTTTTCTTAATTCCATCTTAATTTTTTTTATTTACGCTACAAAATCACTGATTTTTGTTTCCTATTAAACAGAATTCATTGGTTTGCAACGCTAATATTATCTCTAAGTAATAGTTTTACAATGCGATCGTAATCAAGCATCATGTTAGATAATGAACAAAATGTATAACAAATATATATTTTATTTCTTGCGGTTGCGATTGAATAAACAAATCATTTTTAATCTAAAACAATGAAAGATACAATTGTTACTACAAAAAAGAGAATTCTTCTCACTGGTGCGTCGGGAACGGTTGGTTTTGAAACTTTGAAGCATTTGATGAAAAATCCCAATTATGAAATTACCGTTTTTGATGTGAAAACTCGAAAATCCGTTAAAAAATTAGCTCCTTTTCGTAACCGTGTGGAGATTGTTTATGGTGATATCTGTAGTGCTTCTGAGATGGAAAAAGCGAGTCAAAATAAGGACGTTGCCATTCATTTGGCGGCAATTATTCCGCCCTTTGCAGATGTAAATCCCGAATTGGCTTACAAAGTCAATGTGCAGGGAACAGCAAATCTCATTCACGCTTTGGAAGAAAAATCACCTCAATGTTATTTGCTCTTCAGCTCAAGTATTTCGGTGTATGGGGATCGTATTAATAACCCCGAAATCTCTGTGAATGACCCATTGAAACCTAGCCCGGGTGATCAATATGGTGAAACTAAGGTATTGTGTGAGCAGGCAATCGTAAAATCAAATTTATCTTGGTCTATTTTTCGTTTGGCTGCCATTATGGGTAATCATAAAATCTCAAAACTGATGTTTCATATGCCGCTCGATACGCCGATGGAAATCTGTACACCTGAAGATACGGGACGGGCTTTTGCTAATGCAATTGCTTTTCAAGACCAGCTTGAAAACCGGATTTTTAATTTAGGTGGAGGAGAAGACTGCGTTATCTCTTACCGCTCCTTCCTTGTGAAAATGTTTGATGCATTTGGACTTGGTAAAGCCAATTTTCCTGAAAAAGCGTTTGCGGAGAAGAATTTTCATTGTGGAATACTATTTGACGGTGATCAACTAGAGGAAATCATCCGTTTTCGTCGACAGAATTTAGCCGATTATTTCGAGATGGTTCATCAACAGGTAAATCCTTTTCAGAAAAAAATAACCATTCTTTTTAGAAACTTTATTAAACGCTGGTTGCTTTCAAAATCGGAACCTTATCAGGCTTACCGAAACGGGAATGAAGAAGAAATGGAACATTTTTTTAACAAAAATGAAAAAAAAGTTATAGAACCGGTTTATCAATAAACTTAAAAAACAAAACGTATGTTACAGAAAATAATAGGGATAATATTCTTGATTACCATCAATACAACTCTTTTTGCACAACATCATTTTACGGTGGAAGTATCTGATTTAGTGCCTGATAAAGGCTCTGTCTATCTTGGGCTTTACAATAAGAAGGTTGGTTTTTTGAAGGAAGATATTGCCTTTGCCAATGCTAAAGTAAAGGTTGCGGGAAATAAAGTGAGTTACATATTTAAAAATCTACCTGTCGGAGAATATGCCGTTGCAGTTTACCAAGATGTGAATAGCAACGGAAAATGCGATCGAAATATGATAGGATATCCAACTGAAGGATTTGGGTTTTCCAAAAATTACAGACCCAAACTTTCCGCTCCCGCATTTGATGATGTGAAAATTGCAGTCAAGCAATCCACTAAAGCCAGTATTGCTTTGATTGGGAATTGAGTCGGTTCTGACATACAGAATCTGTCCGGAACGGTCAGCTAAAATAAACTTTCAGAAGTCATCGATTGTTTAGCTTCCTTTGCGTGGTAATTTTTGTAGTCAACTTTTTCTGCTTCTACCAATACGACAAAGGATTGACTTTTCCTGTTTTTTCCAAGTCCAAAGCATCAGGGAAATACATTCTGTGCGGCTCACATCACGATACTGATGTATGGAATACCGTATGGTTTGTCTGAATTTTTACAATAAAGCTCCTTTGTCGAGTTTCTAGGCTGCAATAGTTTCAGAAATCTGAATATTGCAATCGTTTTAAATTTTGTGAAATACAGTTTAATGAAAGAATGAAAGCAAAAATAAAAAAGTTTTTCTTCGGAAATGCTTTAGCAATTGTATGGATCATTGAATGCTGTTAAATAGTTTTGTCAAATATAAATACACTGATGCAGGATAATATGAAGTAATTCTGTAAAATTTTTTACCAATTATATAGTTGCTATTTGATGCATAATTATTTGGTTAATGTCAATGGTGATAGGTGTTTGTTCATATTTGTGTAATATTATATTTATTGTATTTTTTTTAAATTATGATAATGTTTATTGTATTTTAAGTGATAAAAAATTGCTGATTTCATAAAAATAATTAAATTTGTCCATTACCAAATTACTAATTTTATGAAAAGCCGCTCTAATTTTTTACAGTTCTATTTCTCTTTAGACGATGATATTCCTTAAAATGTTCTTTTATACAGATAAAATCACTACGTGTAATTTCGCAAATAATGTATAATTCAGAATATTTAGATATGAATAAATTTTTACTGACTATAACCTTTTTCTTAGCCTTTATAGCTGAAATTTCAGCGCAATGCGCTGCGGTTCCGGTACCTTTTTCAGAATCATTCAGTGCCGGTGTGTTACCCAATTGCTGGATAAGCCAAAACCCAACCACTACATCAACAAGTACGTATGTCAAATGGAGATTTTCGGGAGCGGCAGGATATGGTTCTACAGGAAATGGTGGACGACCTGCAGGAACATTTGCATGGGTAGACGCAAGTTCGCCTTACGCCAACGAACATACTGTAGAATTGCTTACTCCTCAAATAAACCTTACAGGATTGACAAATCCGTATGTAAAGTTTGAATGGTTTAAAAATCATTTAACATCACTTACCGGAACTGTTCCCAATTATGAACACAATCAGCTGAAGCTTGAGATAAATAGTGGAGCAGGATGGATACAGATTTGGGCAAGCAATACAAACGATCCTGAATGGAGAACGGTTGGTGTTCCTTTGGCTGCAACATATGTGGGAGCAACAGTTCAGCTTAAATTCACTGTTGATAAAGATGTAGCCGGGAACGGATATTTCTACGATGATGTTTTATTAGATGAGATCCAGGTGATCCAGGCTCCGACCTGCTTTGAGCCGACAACTCTTCCGGTGACGAATGTTACTCCTAGTTCAGGAACAATCAATTGGACTGCACCTTTAGCTCCAGCTCCGGCTCCTGCAAACGGATATGAGTATTATTATTCTCCTACCAATACTCCTCCAGTTGCTGCTACCGTTGGAACAGCAACTCCAGGATTGACAGCTGGCATATCGCCATTGATTTCGGGAACTACGTATTATTGGTGGGTAAGATCGGTTTGTTCAGCTACTGATAAATCTCCCTGGGTTGCAGGTACTCCTTTTACACCGGGTCAGATTGGTGGCGGAACTGCCACGCATGCTTACTTGCCTGTTTATTCTTGTTCAGCATTTAATTATTCTCAGCAAATCTATACTGCTTCAGAAGTTACAGGGGCTGTGGGGACTAATACTTATATTACTTCTATTAAATTCTATGTTTCTACGACTGGAACTACACAGGCAAACTACAATCAATGGGTAGTTTATATGGGAAATACGGCTCAGACTGATTTTGCAACAACTACAAGTTGGGTTCCTTCTTCATCTTTAACGCAGGTTTATACCGGTACTTTACCGGCAATGACTGCGGGAACTTGGGTTACAATTCCGTTGAGTACACCTTTCCTTTGGGATGGAACAAGCAATGTGGTAATCGCTGTAGATGAAAATGTTACAGGAACTTCATGTACTGCCAATTGGGGTAGCTATTCTGCAGGAACGAATAAAGGAATGTTGTACTATAATACAACCACAAATCCTAATCCTGCAACTCCGCCTACAGCTACAAGCAGATATTCTGTAATTCCAATTATCCAGATGGTAGGAACATCTTTGGTGCCTTGTACAAATACTCCTCCTACCAATATTGCAATGAGTAATGTATCGGCAACTTCTGCGAATGTTTCGTGGACACCTGCTGCCGGAGCCACATATGTTTTAAGATACAGATCGCTTCCCGGTGGAACCTGGACCACAGTCAACCTTACAACACCTTTGACAAACACCTATACTATAGATGGTTTATTGGAATTTACTCAGTATGAAGTTGAAATAGAGACTGTTTGTAATGGAAGTCCTGCAGGAGCATTTTCTACTCCTGTCACCTTTACAACACCCGGAGTTTCATGGTGCCCTCATGCTGCACAATATACCAGTGCAACATATGGATGGATATCTAATGTAACAGTAAATCCTGTAGGATCTACCTCATTAAACAATACATCTGCGCAATCTCAGTATACTGATTATTCTACAAATCCTGCTTTGAATCTTACTCTTGTAAGAGGTACTCAAAATAACTTGATTTCTGTAGGAAAAACATGGCCGGGAACTCAATATGCAAATTACACCAATGTTTGGATTGATTTTGACAGAGACGGTATTTTCGATACAAGCGAATTGATATACAGCAGCGGAGCCAGCACTTCATCACCTGTTTCGGGAACATTCAATGTTCCGACAGTAACCTATAATGGTACTAATGCAACAAGAATGAGAGTTGTGGTTTCCTACGCAGCTGCCGCTGGTGCATGTTCCGGAAACACCTATGGAGAAGTTGAAGATTATGCTGTCAGATTTATTGATCCTGTACCTTGTACAAGTGCTGCACCTACCAATTTAACGGCGACAAATCTTACTCCTGTGAGTGCTGTTTTATCATGGATGCCTGCACAGGGAGCAACATCTTATATTGTACAATGGAGAGCCGTAACTACTCCTGCTTCAGTTTGGATTCCGGTAACGCCAAATCCTACAGTGAGTACTCATACGCTTACAGGCTTAAATGAGCAAGTTCAATACGAGTTTAGAGTAGCTTATATTTGTAATGGTGTGCAAGGTAACTTTTCGGTGCCTGTACAGTTTACAACACCTGCAATTTCTTGGTGTCCTCATGCTGCACAATATACGAGTGCAACATATGGATGGATATCTAATGTCAATGTAAACCCCGTAGGATCTACAATATTAAATAATACTTCTGCACAATCTCAGTACACTGATTACTCTGCCAATCTGGCTTTGGAGCTTACCCTTGTAAGAAATACTCAAAACAACTCTATTTCTATTGGGAAAACGTGGTCAGGTACTCAATATGCAAATTATACTAATGTATGGATTGATTTTGACAGAAATGGAATTTTCGAAACCAGTGAGCTGATATATACCAGCGGCTCTAATGCTTCATCACCTGTCTCAGGAACGTTCAATGTTCCGGCTGTAACTTATAATGGTCCTAATGCGACAAGAATGAGAGTTGTAGTTTCCTATGCAGCCGCTGCTGGTGCGTGTTCTGGAAATACATACGGAGAAGTTGAAGATTATGCAGTTAAGTTTATCGATTTGCAGCCATGTAGTACAACGGCTCCGGTGCCTACAGTCTCTAATATGACCTCTTCCACAGCGTATGTATCTTGGATACCTACTGCTAATGCTACCTACAGAATCAGATGGAGACAAGGAACTACAGGAGTTTGGCAGTTGCAGCCTTTAGGTTATGTAGAACTGGCTGCCGGACAAAGTTTTTATAATATTACTAATCTTTTAGAGCAGACAGCCTATCAGGTACAGATTCAGGCAAAATGTGGAACTACCTGGGGTGCTTTCGGTGCTTCAGTGAATTTTACAACTCCTTCATTGACATATTGTAATATGATAGGAACGGGAATTAACGATTACATTTCTAATGTGAAAGTAACACCGGTGAATTTTCCTTTAATGGATAATACATCTCTTCAGACTAATTATATCAGCTATACCACTCCGGCCACATTAATTAATTTAGAAGTGGGATCTACGGGAAACCAGCTTTCGGTTTCTAAAGCTTGGGAGGGTACTACTTATGCCGATGCTGTTTATGCATGGATTGATTGGAATAGAGACGGTGTATTTGCAGATTCTGAAAGAATAATGACTTCAGCATCAAGTACAACTAGCCCTGTAACGGCCACATTTGATGTTCCATCAGCAGGAATCTATACAGGGGCTTATACAACTACCATGAGAGTTGCTTTGAAACGTGGAAGTGCTCCGGTAATCTGTGTTGACCCTGTAAATGGTGAAGTGGAAGATTACGCTGTAAAATTGAGACCTTGTAGTAATAATACCCCAACCAATTTAAATATTAATCCTGTCACTCATAATTCAGCTACGGTTAACTGGACGCCAGCAGCAAATAACAATGCTTTTGTTCTGGAATACAGAGCGGTGACAACACCTGCTTCCAATTGGACGGTTATCAATGCATCAGTTCTTGGAGGTAATCCTCCGGTACAGCTTACAGGATTAACTCCGGCTACAACTTACGAAGTAAGAGTGGCTGCGGTCTGTGGTAGTGGAGGTGCTGGTAGCTATACACCAGTACAAACATTCACAACAAGATGTGATCCTACACCTCCGAATGTAACGGTAACAAACATAACTTCAACATCAGCAGTTGTAACGTGGAATCCATTGGTTCCTAATGCGACTTACATCATCAGATACAGACCGGTAGGTACTGCAACATGGATTACGCCTACAGCACCTCTTCCACCAGCTAACTCTTACACTATTACGGGATTGACATCTTTTGTAATGTATGAAGTACAGGTAGCAAATATCTGTGCTGGTGAAACGGTTCCAAACCCATGGTCAAATCCTCAGGTATTTACAACAGTAAGAGTTTGTGAAATACCTCCTCCGGGATTAACAATTACTATATTAACGCCAACAAGTGCAGAGGTAGTTTGGGATGCCTATACCGGGGCAGGAGCAACAGGAAGTTATGTTTTAAGATATAGAAAAGTAGGTATTCCTAGCTGGACGAATATTTCGGTGAATGTCAATACATATACAATTACAGGTCTGTTAGAATTGACCAAATATGAAATGCAGGTTGCAAATGTTTGTAGCGGAACACCGGGTAATTTTACCCCGCTCTACTATTTTACAACACCTACAGTTGTGTATTGTCAAATGGCATCTGCTAATTCAGCAACAGAGTTTATCTCTAAAGTTACCACAAAACCTACAGGTAAACCTGAAATGATCAACGAATCTTTGGGATCTAACTACACAGATTATACAGGTGACCCAATGAAACATATTGAGCTGGTGCAGGGTTCTACAGGAAATCAATTAATTATTGATAAAACATTAAGCAACGATGGCAAAGCAGGGGTAGCAGTCTGGATTGACTTCGACAGAAATGGATATTTTGATCTTCATGAAAGAATTCTCGCTGACGGCCCAAATGCAAATCCAACGGCGAGCGCAACATTCAATGTTCCTGCAGATGCGTTTGTAAGCATGACAAATTACAAATATGTAGTAATGAGAGTAGCGATGCAAAAAGATGGAATCCCGGTGAATTGTCTGAATTTTCCTAACGGTGAGGTAGAAGATTATACCGTGAGAATTTCTAAGGTGCCAGTTGCCAATTCGTTAAATCAGGATGAAATTCTAATCTACCCTAATCCGGTAAGTACTATCTTAAATGTTAAAAACATTAGTGCAAAAGCTAATTATAAAATTTACAGTGCTTCCGGAAGATTGGTGTCATCGGGTCTGATTGTAAATAACGCAATTGACGTAAGCAGTCTGATAAACGGATTGTACATCATCGATATAGAAGATGTAAAAGGTACGGTGAAGAAGAAATTTATTAAAGAATAATATAAACTTAGTTTTTTCTGTAGCTGTGTGGTATCCAGATGCAGCTATAGTTTAAAACAATAAACAAATCCTCTCAATCATTTTGAGAGGATTCGTTGTTTTTACAATGTTACAATGGTGTCGGTGTCGGATTTTCCGGCAGACCGCTTGGCGTGTTGTAGATGATGTAATCGTTGTATTTGGCTTCATTGGTTTCATAGAAAATATCCTGTCCGATGCCTGCATATTTGCTGAGTAATCTGTAGAGCCTGTTCAGCGCTTCGATGCGTCCTTCCGTTGCAAGATTGCGGTCAGATATGCCTTTTGCCTGAGCATCAATGGCTGCATCCAAAGTTTCACGTTGGGTTGTGAGCGTAGTAATTTTATCCTCAGTGAGCCCTTCTTCAGCAAGTTCCGTCAGATATTTCGTGGCGGTTGCGGTCATGGTTTTGGCGATACGCACCAGTCCAGAATCACTTTGCTGGCTTACTGCTGCATTGCCAAATTCCTTGTACCTCGCACCGAACTGTCCGAAAACATTCTCTGCCATATTGAAAATGCTGCGCATGGTTTTTTCCAAGGCACTTCTTGCGGCATCTTTTTGGGCAGTCAGATCCATTTTAATGGCTTCCAGCTGCTCATCATTCGGGTAATTTTCCACGGCGGTGCGTGCTTCAATAAGCTCTGTTTTCTTTGCAGCATTGTAGCCACGGTCTGTGAACTCGGTGATGTCTCTGTCTATCAAATTCATCAACTCATCTGCTTTCTGTTTCAACACAGAATCTGCAATGATGAAATCTCTTTTTACCTGATCTTTTTTCATAATGAAATTTTTTGTTTGTGTTTATAAATTGAACTTAATAATCGTCTACAATAACTGGTATTTCGTTATTTGTATCTTTTTAAAGGCGGTGTAAAGTGTTGATATGTAATAAATTGTGCTTGATTGCCTCAACTAAGTGCTTGAACGCTTCAACTAAATGCTTGATTGCGGCAACTAAACGATTGAACGCCTTAACTAAATAGTTGATCGTCTCAACTAAACGGTTGAATGCTCTGACGAAGCGGTTGAAAACCATAACTGAACAGTTGAAAGCCTGATCTAAACGCTTTTCTGCTGCTTCTTACCAGTTTTTCGGTTGTATGAACTGATAATTTGAAATGAGTTGAAAATTGTGGAGTTGGCAAAGATTCTTGCGCGTGCGGAAGGGTAAATTGTGGTAATCATCATTTTGTTTTTTTTGTGTGTTCTGATCACAAATATAAAATTAATATTGAAAAAATAGGTTTATCCGATAAAAAATTTCTAAAAAAAGTTATCGTGGTTGATATCGTACAAAACCCCCGCTTGTGGGCGAGGGTTGTTGTTTGTATTCTGCTGGCGTTAACATATTGCTCGTGCCCGTTTGTTTTTTTTAGTGGAAGCATGAGCGCGAAGCTTGCGCTAAAGGGGTAGCGGATAATTATTCTAATTGTAGCTTCTTGAAAAATATTTTATTTCTCAAGGTTGCATCATCCATCATTTTTTTAAAGCTTAAAACTTCAACATACATATTATAACCTCTATGAAACCCAAAATATCCTTCATCATCAGGACTTTTTGTTAACGAATGAAGATTTTCTGCAAACTCTCTGATTTTTGTTGTTAAATCACAAACAATGTAAGAATAAACAGGAGTGAAGTCATTAACTTTTATTTTTTCTAATCCTTCTGGCATTTCATATTTTCCTGCTCTAATATCTTTAACGTATTTACCAACTTGCATTATTGGATCGTCATCTGCTGTGTAGTTTTCTCTTTTAGGGCGTTTAAATTCAAATATAGTCAGAGGATTACTGTAATTATTATCTCCACTTCTAAATGATTGTTTTTTATCAAAAACTACCAAATCAGGTTCCCCCAAAGCATCTTTTTTCGTAGATATTTTTTTATCAGAAGCTACATATTCAGAAAAAATTAATCTTTCGTCCAAAAGCCATAAGTTATGATCTTGATAGTCACAATTTTCAGAAGTTTTCCCCATTGGAAATATTAGATTATGAACCTCTTTTTCTAATTCTCCCTTGCCATTTTCATTTCTTTTCAGTGACTGTTTAAATGCATCGAGAACGATTTTTCTATTAAACACATAATGTGCTAAATCACTCTTTCCTATTTCTGAAATTTTTGATATAGCTTCTGCCATCTGCCCATTATAAGAAACTTCAGGATTACTTAAAAATTCTTTAATTTCTGCTCTGGTCTCTTGCTCTCTTTTAAACTTTACCTCTTGTAATGCAAGTTCAATATTTTCATCTTTTAAATTGTAAGGTATAGTTGAAATATCTAATTCATTTAGGTAAGATTTATGCCAAGGAGCAGATTCATTAACATAGTTTCTTATTTGTTCACTTTTTTTCTGAACTCTTAGCTGTATATCTTCTCCAAATGAATTCTTAGATAACTCACTTGCTTTTTTTTCAAGATCTACTTGGCTAAAAGGAAAGTATATGTCTTTAGATTCCTTTGGGAAGTCAAAAGTTTCACGTTCTAAAGACACATTCTCATCTAAATATTTACCTAAAATGTAAGTCTTTATTATATAATTTTTTCTAATTCCATTTTCATCCTCTTCAAAAAACTCATCTTCAAATTCTGGAATATATTTATACAGTGGCGTGTCAGTTACCTCTCTATTGTGTCCTGTTAAACTAATCCTACTTTTTTGATTTCCAGGATAGTAAATTTTAAATACTTTCGCTGTAAATTGATTTTCTTCATTTTTGTCATCATAGAGGAAGAAATCTTCACTTTTCCAAAGTTTAATTTCATTGATTTCTGTAAGGTAATCGTTTAGTACAATAGAATGATTTCCTTGTGCTTCCTTTAAAATTATTGTAGGAGCTATAAAAGTATCATTAATGAAATATATTAGTATTTTGTCAAGTATCTTTCGGGCAATTGTTTCTAAATGCTTATCAAATGTGTGTCCTGACTTAATATTTTCAAGAGTTACTGTGCTAAATGTATCACTAGCTGTAGAAGGTGTGATTTTTTCATCAACAATAATTTCGTATTCTTTACCAAAACGAAAATATCTTAATTGCAGAATATTTTGTGTATCTATAAAAACACTGTTGACATATACATTATCAAAATACTTTACATACATAAATCGACCAAATCCCTTTCCTCCTATTGACTTTTTATATTCACTATAAAAAGTATCAAAACTATCTCTATTTTCTTGTGTAAATCCAATTCCATTATCTTTTATTTCTATAGTTTTCACATTTGGAATAGAATTTTCAAACTCGATAATATTTTCCCTATGAAGAATTATTTCAATTTTACCATTAGTAATTTGTTTCAGAACAATTGATTGTATTGAGTTAACAATAGCTTCAACTATTGGAGTGTAAATATTTGATTTACTTCGTATATTGTCAATTGTTCCTTGTATGTTTATTCTACTCATATGGCCGTTGGTAAATAGTTTTTAATGTTATAAGAATAAGATACTTCTTTCCTCTCTAAGACTTCATTTTCGTAAATGTAAATCAATTACAATTATTTTGCAACAATTTTATCATGCAAAAAAACTTTACAAGTTGCTAATGTTTCTTTATATGTGAAAAATGTAATGTAATTATTTATGTAACATAAAATGTTGTCCATTATTTAAATTATAATCAAATTAAAAACAAACCCTCCCACGTAACAATTTGTTAACACTAAATAAAAATATCGCCTTCTGAAAAGGTGTAATTTTACTTCATGGGAAAAAAGAAAAAAAAGGTAACGAAAGAGCAGTTGGATGAGCTGAAAGGTTTAAGAAAACAGCTTTCACCGCAGTTATCTATTGACAATAAAATCAATACTTTGATTCAGGTAAGTCAGGTATTGAGAACGATAAATTTGACGAGTACTTTTGCAAGCAATATCTCTACAGAGTTTACCGGACTGGAAGTTTTCGGAGAACGCTATAACAATTTCCCGAGAATAACTTCTGTGATTGATGATGCGATTCTTTTTTACGACGAGCAGCTTAAGGCTTTTTAAATCAAATAATAAGTAAGTTATTAAGACTTTAATAAAATAGAGATTTGCCCAGTTGGCAGGTCTCTATTTATTTTTTGCATAAAAAAATTAGAGTTTCATGATTAATTAAACTAGTTAAATGTGCGAGGTTTTTTATTGCCATAAATTTGCCACATAAAATTAAGAATAGGCAAGAATTCAAACATAAATACATATGAAAATATTAAATTTTTTGGTCATAGGAAAGAATAACGAAATTCTTGAAACATTAAAAAGAATCATCGAAAATAATGAAGGTTGGAAAGCTGAGGTTCAAAGCGATGAAAATATCTGTTATAATTACATCAAAGAAAATCAGGTAGACATCGTTCTTTTGAGTTCTGGTTTAGAGGAAGAATTTGAAAATCATATTAAAGTATTTTGCGAAAATTTAGATAAAGAAGTTAAGGTTATCGACCATTACGGCGGAGGAAGCGGACTTTTAAAGAATGAAGTTTATACACTTTTCCCTAATTTGCAGCCATAAACTTATTTTTATGTTTGAAAATATCATCAAGAACGTTACCCGTTTCATCGATCTTAACGCTGATGAAGAAAAATTCTTTACAGATTTACTGGTTTGTGAAACGATTCCTAAGAAAACAATTTTACTTCGGGAAGGTGAAATTTGCCAGTTTGAAGGCTTCATCCACAAAGGTTGTTTAAGGGCTTACTATCTTGATGATAATGGTTTTGAAGTGACGATTCTATTTGCTATTGAAGATTGGTGGATTAGTGACATTGCTTCATTTCAGGATCAGAAACCTTCCAATTTATATATTGAAACCATTGAAGATTCAGAGATTTTTATGCTGAATCCGATCACCAAAGAAAAGTTGTTGCAGGAAATTCCAAAATTTGAAAGGGTATTCAGAATGTTGGTTCAGAGAAATCTGTTTACGCTCCAAAACCGTCTGGTGAATACTATTTCCAAAAGCGCATCAGACCGGTATCTGGAATTCATAAAAGTGTATCCAACGATCCCAAAAAGAGTTGCGCAGTATTATATTGCTTCATATTTGGGTGTTTCTAAAGAATTTGTGAGTACAATCAGAAAGCGTTTGGCAACTAAAGAAAAATAATTTCTATTATCAAATAATAATACTCTGGGAATTCCCCTCCTTTGGAAATCGAGGAACGAGATTCGCCGAATCAATTAAATAAATAAAAAATATTGAGGCACTAGTGGCGAAAATTCAAAGAATTTTTGACGGGGTGGTTTATACATGGCGTGTAAACTATCCTGTCTTTTTGTTTAAGAAACTTACCTAAATTATCCAAGAATGAGTTGTAATATGTAAATCGACATATGAAAATGGAGCGTTAAGAAAATTAAAATTTAAACCGTTAAAAAATTCCCACTGTTCGAAGCGCGAGACAAATATTCTAATGATAACTAATTTCGAATTTGCGCAAGTTTGGGAATTTTAGGATTGAATTTTAATTTTTAGCGGAAGTTTCCAAGTCTTGAATTTTTGTTTCTTTTGTTTCAAGACAAAAGAAAATTTAATTTATTAAACTAGTTAAATGCACAGCAATTCTCATCACCATAAATTTGTCTTATCAATAACGAATAAACAACAAAACAGATATGGACAGAAAAGATTTTTTAAAGAAAGGATTACTCGGAACAGGAATGTTCGTAGCAACTGCTTCATTGGGAAATACAATGAAAAATGAGATTGACGAAATAGAACCATTGGAACCGATTGGATACAATCATTTACCCAATACAGATTCAAAAATCAAAGATAATTCGGTCATTCACAAAGCCGATTCCAGAGGAAAGGCAGACCACGGCTGGTTGGTGAGCAATCATACGTTCAGTTTTGCGAATTATCACAATCCTGAAAGAATGCACTTTGGTGTTCTTAGAGTTCTGAATGATGATAAAGTAGAGGCGGGAAGAGGTTTCGGAACGCACCCTCACGACAATATGGAAATCATCAGCATCCCTTTGGAAGGTGATTTGGAGCACAAAGACAGTATGGGAAATTCGGCTATTATTAAGAGTGGAGATATCCAAGTGATGAGTGCCGGAACCGGAATCATGCACAGCGAATTCAATAAAAATAATGATAGTTTGGTGAAGTTTCTACAAATCTGGATATATCCAAATAAAAGAAATGTGGCACCAAGATATGATCAGATTACTTTAGACAAAACAAAAGGTCAGAATAAATTCCAGCAGATTCTTTCTCCCAATGCAGATGACGAAGGCGTTTGGATTCATCAGGATGCCTGGTTTCACTTAGGAAACTTCGAAAAGAATGTTGAAACCAACTACCCAATCAAGAAAAAAGGAAACGGTGTGTATGCTTTTATTTTAAAAGGAAGCGCAGAAATTGAAGGACAAAAAGTGGAAACGAGAGATGGTTTCGGAGTTTGGGATGTTTCAGATTTAAATATCAAATCAACAACTGAAGGTACAGAAATTTTATTGATGGACGTTCCAATGACGATGTAAAGAAGCTTGAAGATATTTTGAATGTTTACAGATTTTTAGTTGATTAAAACTACCATAACCATTGAAAGAAAATTTCGGATAATTTTTTTACTGGTTTGCATTTCCGTAAATTTGACCCGTAAAAATAAAATAAATCTTAAGTAAGAATGGAAAAGTATAATTACGGGGTCATTGGTCTCGGTGTAATGGGGCGAAATCTTCTTTATAATATTGCCGATAACGGCTTTTCAATTGCAGGATTTGATCTTGACGAACAAAAAATAAAGGATTTACAGGAAGGTGCTGCTTCAGAAATGAAGGTAATAGGTACTCAAACTTTACAAGATTTTGTAGCCGCATTAGAAAGCCCGAGGAAAATTATTCTGATGGTTCCTGCAGGAAAGCCTGTAGATGCTGTTTTAGGGAACATCACCCCACTTTTAAGTGAAGGAGACATCGTGATTGATGCAGGAAATTCTTATTTCAAAGATACTGAAAGACGTATTGCTGATTTAGCCTCAAAAAATCTACATTTTATGGGAATCGGAGTTTCGGGAGGTGAACAGGGAGCGAGAAGAGGACCAAGTATTATGCCCGGAGGAGATTTAGAAGCTTTTAAATTAATTCAACCGATGCTGGAAGCTATTTCAGCAAAAGTGAATGGAGAAGCTTGCACAGCTTATATGGGAAAAAGTTCTGCCGGAAACTATGTAAAAATGGTTCACAACGGAATTGAATATGCCATCATGCAACTCATCAGCGAATCTTACGATTTATTAAGAAAAGGAGCAAAACTGAATAACGATCAACTATACCAAGTTTTCAAAGAGTGGAACAACGGTGAGATGAATTCTTTCTTAATTGAAATCACGAGAGATATTTTCAAGCAAAAAGATGATTTGACAGACGGTTATCTTGTTGACCAGATTTTAGATAAAGCAGGAGCAAAAGGAACCGGAAAATGGACTTCCGAACAAGCCATGGAAATTGGTGTTTCTATCCCGACTATTGATATTGCCGTAACTTCAAGAATCTTATCAGCTTACAAAGAAGAGCGAGTGAAAGCTTCTCAATTATATTCTAAAAATGAAATTGTAAGTCCTGAAAATACAGAACAGTTCATCAAAGAAGTTGGCGAAGCACTTTATTTGGCAACATTAATCAGCTATGCACAAGGTTTGGCATTGTTGGTAAAAGCATCTGAAGAATATCAGTTTGAAATTCCTTTAAAAGATGTTGTCAAAATTTGGAGAGGAGGCTGTATCATTCGTTCGGTTTTATTGGAGAAATTCTACTCAGCATACACGAAAGACACTAATTTATCTAATATTTTATTAGACAAAGATATTTCTGAGATCGTTAAAAATAAAATCTCTTCATTAAGAAAAACTGCGGCATTTGCTGCTTCAAACGGAATTTCAAGCTTAGGGATTCAGACCGCTTTAGGATATTTTGATGCGTACACTACAGAATCTTTGCCGGTTAATTTGATTCAGGCTCAGCGTGATTATTTCGGAGCACATACCTATCAGAGAACAGACAGAGAAGGTGTTTTTCATGCATCTTGGCAAACTGCAAATAACTAATATTCGGAAAAAATGAGTGAAAATAAAATCCTGCAGCCAACGACAATCATTATTTTTGGTGCAACGGGAGATTTAGCCAAAAGAAAACTCTTTCCGGCGTTTTATAATTTATACATCGATGGCAGAATGCCGAAAGGCTTCAATATTCTGGCACTCGGAAGAGCAGATAACAGCGATGAATATTTTAAAAATTACATCAAACAAAATCTGGAACAGTTTTCAAGAAAGAAAGTAACTTCAGAAGATTGGGCTGGGTTTCAGGCACATATTACCTATTTCCAACATCAGCTGGATGAGGAGAGTTCTTACAAAGATTTGTACCAGAAATTAGAAAAATTTGACACTGTCTACGGAAAAAGAGGAAACAGATTGTTTTACTTATCCATCGGGCCAAATTTCGTTTCTACGATTTCCAATCATATCAAAAATACTTCATTAGCATCTGATCCTCAAAAAGACAGGATCATTATTGAAAAACCTTTCGGACACGACAAACAGTCGGCAATAGAGCTCAATAGTTTGCTGGCCGAGACTTTCGAAGAAGAACAGATTTACCGTATCGATCATTATTTAGGGAAAGAAACGGTACAGAATATCTTGGCTTTCAGATTTGGAAATTCCATTTTTGAACCTTTATGGGACTGCAAACACATTGAATCTGTACAAATTACGGTTGCTGAAGAAGTGGGTGTAGAAACCAGAGGAAGTTTTTACGAACAAACCGGAGCACTTCGTGATATGATTCAGAATCACTTGCTGCAAATCCTTTGTATGGTGGCGATGGAACCACCAGCTTCTTTGGAATCAGGCGAAATCCGGGATCGTAAAGTAGATGTTCTGAAATCAATCCGAAGAATTTCATCCGATAAAGTAGATCATTACGCCGTGAGAGGCCAATACGGAAAAGGTACTATCAATGGAGTTAAAGCCAAAGGGTATCGCCAAGAAGACGGAATTGCTCCTGATTCAAATACAGAAACTTTTGCAGCGGTAAAATTCTATCTGGATAACGAAAGATGGCAGGACGTTCCTTTCTACGTTCGCACAGGTAAAAAAATGCAGGAAAAACATTCCTATATTACGATTCAGTTTAAACCGCTTCCACATTCTACATTCTCTGAAAGTTCACAATTGTTGTCTGCCAACAGGTTGATTATTAATATACAACCTTTAATGGATATCAGATTGCAGTTTATGGCAAAACAACCAGGGCTTTCTTTGGTTTTGAAGCCTGTTGAAATGATTTTCGATAATTTTGCCTGTCAGGAAGATACTCCGGAAGCTTACGAAACCTTATTGCTGGATGCACTTATTGGTGATCTTACTTTGTTTATGCGTTCCGATCAGGTAGAAGAGGCTTGGGATGTGGTAAAAACAATTCAGGAGACTTGGGAAGGTAGAAAAGATTCATCTTTTCCGGATTATGAAGCGGGAAGTTGGGGACCGGAAGACAGTATTGCTTTGGTTGAAAGACAAGGCCACAGCTGGGTTTAGGATGATTTAAATTTAAATAAAAAGAAAATGAATATCACCGTATTTGACGATTTAGATACATTATATAAAAAAGCAGCCGATAGTTTTGTTGAATTATCAAAAAAATCGATTAACAGACACAATCGTTTTACCGTTGCACTAAGCGGAGGCTCTTCTCCGAAAGCAATTTTTAATTTGTTGGCGACTCAGGAATATGCAGATAAAATTGATTGGAATAAAGTTTACTTTTTTTGGGTTGACGAGCGTTGGGTTCCTTTAAATGACGAAAAAAGCAATGCAAAAATGACCTTTGAAGCACTTTTTGATAAAGTTCCTGTCAATAAAGACCAGATTTTCCGGATGTATAAAGACGGAATTGAACCTGAAGAATATGCTAAAGAATATGAGCAGGAAATTAGGAATGTTGTCGGTGATGAAGGTGTTTTTGATTTTATTCTTTTAGGAATGGGAGATGACGGTCACACGGCTTCTTTATTTCCTGGTGAGAATATTTTAGACGAAAATGAAAAGTGGGTGGATGCCTATTATCTAAAACCTCAGGAAATGTTCAGAATCACTTTAACTGCTCCAATTATTAACAAAGCGGAAAATATTTTGGTTGTAGCATTCGGTGAAAATAAAAAACATGCTCTGAATGAAGTTTTGAATGGAGAATACAATCCAAAAATGTATCCGTTACAATTAATTAACAAAAAAGAAGGATTTGAGTTCTTTACGGATGAAAAAGCAATGAGTTAAAATAAATTTTTAAATTTTGCTTAAAATCAGCTTTAAAATAAAGAAAATCAGTCATATAAAGCAAACAGCACCATTGGAATTCTAGTGGTGCTGTTTTTATTTAAATTTCACAAAAAGTTTTATCCTTTATGATAAGGACAACCCGCTGGCGGATTAACTTCACTTGAAAAAGAATTAATATTTGCTTTCGGACCTTCAAAAAACTGCTCTTCTATCACACGTCTTTGATCTGCGGGAATATCTTCCAGTTTACGAAGGGTATTTACCTGAATGTGTGGCCAGCTTGTCGTACCACCATCATCACCAAACATAAACTCAAAAAAGATGATCTGCTCATATTGTAACTGAAGAATTTCTTTTCCGTTTTCGATTACTGTTTCAATCCACATCCGCATATTCATTTCAACTGTTGGCACAAAACGGTTGACAAAAGGAACATTTAAAATACCTCCTTGCGCACCTGTTTTGTTTCTTGAAGACATCTGGACGAAAACGTAGTTGCTCACATTTTGCCCGCTTAAAGTATCTCTCAATCGCATATCTGGTCGTACAGAATACGGATATAAATCGTGAGCTAAAATTCGTTGGGTATAGATTTTATTTTCACCAGGATCATTTTGGTCATTCAATTTTTCATGAACCCAAGCCGGCGCGGGTTGATCAAGATTGATCGGATTTTTAACACTTGCACCAGCTCCGCCCATAGTCGGTGATATCGAAAGAAAATCAGGATTCCATGTTGCATCGCCTGTCGGAAATTTTGGCGATCCATCAATCAGATAACCCGATTGATTGGGCACAATATCACCAAGCAATGTAATTGTGCTTCCGTGAGGAATAACACCGCTTCTCGAAATAGAATAATCCGGAATAAAATAAGGCCCTTGATTGCCTGCACCCGGTTTCAACTCTTTTGCAGGGATGATTTCATAATATTCCTGGCCTTCTTTTAGATCGCTTAAAAGAATGTACTGCTTATTGTTTTCATCCGATGAAATCTGAACCAAAGGCTCATTTCTGTATTCTCCTTTGTAACCGTAATCTTTAAAATCCTGTTCATCAAAAGCATGAATTCCACGGTCTCTTTCAATCGATTCTTTGGTTGCTGCATGATTGTAGACATCGCTTAACCATAGATACATTCCGTTTTCCTCATGAATCGGAGTGTATTTTAAAGCAGATTGCCCTTCTACGGTATTTACACTTTGAATGCTCTGCTCATATTTGATGGCACCGCAAAATAATTCATTTCCGCCGCCACGATTACGAACGCCGCCGGGAACTAAAGAAAATGTCAGCTTTTCAATATATTCTTCACATTCAAAACTGAATTTTCCGGGAATGCTTCCTGAATTAGTGCCCGGAGAAGGCATAATCGTCGTATGAATTCCGCTTCCGTTTAATTTTCTGTCGATATTAGAATTGTAATCAGCATTATAGCTTACCCAGGTGCCATCCAATACTTTTAAAACACCATAATCTACGTCATTTCCTATTTCCTCAAGATTTTTTTCCTTAAACGGAAATAATGGGTCATCAATCGTAAGTTTAGAATATCCGGACATCAGTTCTTCTAAAACTCCTTTCTGGGTCTGAACAGATTGCTTTAGTAATAAATTTTCGTTTTCAGAACTTTCTTTTTTTCTTTTAAGCATAATATGTTGTTTTTATGGTTATTAAAAATGTTTTTATCAGCTAAATATATCAGAAACTAATCTTTGCCAGAAATGATTTTCTGGTTATTAAAGAATTCGTGGTTATTAGTTTTAGCTATCCAAAATTACTCAGATACCATTAGAATTAATTCAGTATTTCTACTTAAATTTCATTTTTGATCTGATGAAAAGTGTGAATTACGATATTCAAATTCAAGATTTATAAAAATTAAATTTGCAACCATAATAGAAATTATCTTAAAAATACTTCAACATGAAAGAGCAGGATGCTGTAAGTACATAGAATGTATATTTTTATGAAAATGAAATGAACGAATGATTTTACTTTTGACTGTCCGAATCTATATGTAATTAAAAGCCTTTGTACTCATTGTTGAGTGAAATCGAAGATTCGACGAAGTCAAACGCCTTTGCGAACCTTAAAAGCATTTAGTGGTAAAAAAATCTTTGCGAACTTTGCATTAAAAATTAGCGTTATAATAAAGTAAGGAGAGACTAATTGAAAGTTATTTTACTGATTTTTATGTTTTGTAAATAAGTATTCAGAAAAATCAGGTCATACAGCAATATAAATATATTATGAAATTTCAAAATACATCCAAATTCGTTTGGTCTCTATTCATTCTCGCTTTATGTTCGAATGGATTAAAAAGTCAGGACAAATGGCCAGACGGAACTAAAATTGACAAATGGTTTAAAGAAAACAAACCAACAGACATCAATAAATTAGGAAAAAAATATATCCTTACTGAAAACGGCGTGAAGAATGACAGCACGGTTCTTCAGACGAAACAACTGCAGGCAATCATTGATTTGGCAGCTAAAAATGGCGGTGGAGTCGTGGTAGTTCCGAAAGGAACTTTTCTCATCAGTTCAGTTTTCTTTAAGCAGGGAACGCATTTGTACTTGGAAAATGGAGCGAAATTAAAAGGAAGCGACGATATCAATGATTTTCCGGTTGTAATGACAAGAATGGAAGGTCAGACTGTCAAATATTTTCCGGCTTTGATTAACGCAGATGGATTGGACGGTTTCACGATTTCAGGAAAAGGAACTTTGGATGGAAACGGACTTCGTTTCTGGAAATCATTCTGGAAAAGAAGAGAATGGAATCCTAAATGCACCAATATGGACGAAATGAGACCAAGAATCATCTACGTTTCAAATTCTAAAAACATTCAGATTGAAGGAATTACGATTAAAAATTCACCTTTCTGGAGCACACATTATTATAAAAGTGATTTTGTTAAATTATTAAATCTGACCATTCTTGCTCCAAAAGAACCTGTAAAAGCACCAAGTACAGATGCGGTTGACATCGATGCTTGTACCAATTTCTTAATTAAAAATTGTTATTTGTCAGTCAATGACGATGCTATCGCTTTGAAAGGTGGAAAAGGTCCCAAAGCAGATGTTGACCCGAATAACGGAGAAAACAGAAACATCATTATCGAAGACAATACTTTTGGATTCTGCCATTCTGCGCTCACTTGCGGAAGCGAATCAATTCATAATTACAACATCATTTTCAGAAATTCTACCGTGAAAGATGCGTCAAGATTATTACACTTGAAGATGCGTCCAGACACGCCTCAACATTACGAATACATCACGCTCGATAACATCAAAGGAAATGTAAAAACATTCATTTATGCAAAAGGTTGGAATCAGTTTTTTGATTTGAAAGGAGAAGCAAAACCGAAAAAAGGCTTGGCTAATAATATTACCATCAAAAATATAGATTTAAGTTGCGAGACAGCATTTTCTATTGAAAAATCAGATTTGTTTGATTTAAAAGATTTCACTTTTGAAAATTTGAAAATCAAAGCTTTAAAACCAGAAATGGAAAATTTAAATAACATTCAAAATTTAAAGCAAACCAAAGTCAATGTGACGAAAGTAGATTCTCTTACGCAATCTTACGATAAAAAAGACGACTCCGACACTGCTGCAAAATAATGAATTTTTCTTCCAAAATATTCGCTCTTTTATGTGTCTGTTCACAGCTTTTGTTTTCTCAGTCTAAAGAAATTCAATTCTTAACTGGGAAAGATGCTGAGCATACAAAAGAATGGGATTTTTGGATAAATTCTGGTAGAAAATCGGGAAGTTGGAGCAAAATCAATGTGCCTTCTCATTGGGAACAACAAGGTTTCGGTTCGTATAATTACGGTCGGGATTATGTAACATATGGTAAAAACTTCAAGTTTCACGACGAAACGGGTTTATACAAACACAAATTTTTGGTTCCAAATTCATGGAAAGGAAAAACAATCAACATCGTTTTCGAAGGTTCAATGACCGACACGGAAGTCAAAATCAATGGGAAATCGGCTGGAGCAATTCATCAGGGCGCTTTTTATGAATTTAAATATAATATTTCAGATAAAATTCAATTTGGAAAAGAAAATATTCTTGAAATCAAAGTTTCTAAAATGTCCGGAGACAAATCCGTCAACAATGCAGAACGTCTTGCAGATTATTGGATTTTAGGCGGGATTTTCCGACCTGTTTATTTGGAAGCTAATCCGAAAGAACATATTTCGTCAACAACGATTGAAGCCAAAGCAGACGGAACTTTTCGTTCCAATATTTATTTAAATGAAATTAATTCTGCCAACAATATAAAAGTAGAGTTATTTGATATTAAAAACAATTTGGTTGGCGAATCTCTGGTTCAAATTCAAAAAGGAGATACTTTAAAACAGATTCAATTTTCGGTTAAAAATCCAAAACTTTGGACAGCTGAAACACCGAATTTATACAAAGCAAAATTCACTTTAAATAAAAATAAAAAATCAATCAGTCAAAGTGAAGAAAAATTCGGTTTCAGAACGATTGAAATCCGAAAAGGCGACGGAATTTTCATCAATGGAACAAAGGTGAAAATGAAAGGCATCAACCGTCACGTTTGGTGGCCGGAAACGGGTAGGACTGTTACAGAAAACATAGATTTAATGGATGTTCAGCTCATCAAAGAAATGAATATGAACGCCGTTCGTTGTTCTCATTATCCGCCAAATAAATCATTTTTAAAGATTTGCGATTCGCTCGGGTTATATGTTTTGGATGAATTGGCGGGTTGGCAAAAAAAGTACAGCACAGAAGTGGGGAAAAAGCTTGTGAAGGAAATGGTGACGAGAGACACCAATCATCCTTCGATTATTTTCTGGAGCAACGGAAACGAAGGCGGACATAATTTTGATTTGGATGCAGAATTTGCAAAATACGACTTGTCAAACCGTCCCGTTATTCACGCACATCACAAGCCAGGAAACGCTTTCAACGGCATCGACTGCAATCATTACGAAGATTATTACAGCACAAAAAAAATTCTCGAAGGAGAAAATATTTATATGCCGACCGAGTTTTTACACGCACAGGACGACGGCGGTGGCGGAACTTCACTAGCCGATTATTGGGAACTTCACTGGAATTCCAAAAAAGTCGCAGGGGGTTTTCTCTGGGCGTTTGCCGATGAAGGTTTGGTAAGAACCGATTTTAATAACCAAATAGATGTGAATGCGATTAACGCTCCGGATGGAATTGTCGGTCCGCATCGTGAGAAAGAAGGAAGTTTTTACGCAATCCGCGAAATTTACAGTCCTGTAAAAATTGATTTGAAAACTTTGCCGAATGATTTTAACGGAATCATTCCAATTGAAAACCGTTATCATTTTACCAATCTAAATGAATGTCAGTTTGAATGGAAATTAGTAAAATTTAAAACACCTTTTTCTTCAGAATCAGGTTTTGATATTATTAAAACAGGAAAAGCAGAATCTCCGAATATTAAACCAACAGAAAAAGGAGATGTTAAATTAAATCTTCCTTCAAACTGGAAGGAAAATGAAGGTTTGTTATTAACGGCAACCGATTCTTTCGGAAAAGAAATTTACACCTGGACTTGGAAATTGAAGTTGAATAATGAAAATTCAAATCAGTTTTCAGAATCTTTAACGAAAGAATTTCCGGTTTCTATCGTCGAAAATGATGTTGAATTTATTTTAAAATCAGACGAAAAAGAATTTGCCATTGGTAAAAAAGACGGCTTATTAAAATCTATTATTGTCGATAAAAAAGGCAAAAAAATAACTTTTAAAAATGGCCCTGTTTTCGTGAACGGAACAATGGAATTATCTTCCATAAAATCTTTTGCAGAAGGACAAAATCAATTAATTGAAGTCAATTACAAAAACGGAAATAAAATCATTTGGAAACTCAATCCTAACGGAATTTTAGAGTTAAATTATGAATATTCTTTGTCTGGAGATTATCAATTTTCTGGGGTGAGTTTTGATTATCCTGAAAACTATGTCATCAGCGCAAAATGGCTGGGCAAAGGTCCGTATCACGTTTGGAAAAACAGAACTCAGGGACAAACATATAATGTCTGGCAAAATTTGAGAAATTCAACCCGAACTGGTATTTCGCCTTGGATTTATCCCGAATTTAAAGGTTATTTCGATGATATTTCTTGGTTGCAATTGAATACAGCAGAAGGGAAAATCACTGTTGGAACTAAAGAAGAAAAAATGTTCATCAGACTTTTTGATTTTTACGGAATTTACGGTGCAGAAGGTTTCCCGAAACTGCCAACAGGAAATATCTCTTTCCTCGATGCGATTCCACCGTTGGGAACTGTTTTGGCATTTAATATTAATAATGATACTTCCACTTTAGGTCCTGAAAGTGAACCGAATCATCTGAACGGAATGTTTAAAAGAACATTGTACTTCTATTTCGGACTGCCGGATTTGGGCGATGAAAATAAACAGTTTACAATGCCAAAAGAAAACATTTTAACAGATTAAGATGAAGAACGGGATTTCACTTTTAATCGTTTTTTTCTGCGCAACGATATTTGCACAGCAAACCACTTTCAAATTCGATTTTGGTGGAAGTACAGTTGAAAATGGTTTCATTCCAATTAATTCGACTTCGAAATTCGATAAGAAAATCGGTTACGGATTTATGGATATTTCCGGTTTGAAATCTGATGACAACGGAGGAAATGCTTTGAAGGGAGATTTTATAACCAGCGACAAACCCTTCTATTTTTCAGTAATAGTTCCTGAAGGAAATTATAATATTACATTAAATCTTGGCGATTCTAAAGGAACTTCGGAAACAACCGTTCGTGTAGAAAATCGTCGTCTGATGCTCAATGACGTCAAAACTAAAAAGGGCGAAATTCTTGAAAAACAAATCACGGTTCACGTCAAAGACAGCATTATTCGAAATCAGAACGGAACTCAAATCGGAATTGTAAAACTAAAACCTAGAGAAAGAAAATATCTGCATTGGGATAACCTGTTAACGATTGAATTTAATGATAGAGCTCCGAAAGTTTGTTCGGTCATCATTCAGCCCAACAAAACGGCTAAAACCATCTATATCACTGGAGATTCAACGGTTGTGGATGCGCAATACGAACCTTGGGCGTCGTGGGGACAGATGTTGCCTTATTTTTTCGTTCCAAATGACGTGGTGATAGCCAATTATGCCGAAAGCGGAGAAACCCTGAAAGCCTTCGAAGACCGCCACCGAATCGATAAAATCTGGAATAAAATAAAATCCGGAGATTATCTCTTTATCCAATTCGGGCACAACGATCAAAAAGCGGGAAACAGCACAAAATCCGGTTACAGAAAACGATTAAAGGAGTGGATTTCAAAAGCCAGAGAATTGAGAGCAATTCCCGTTTTAGTCACCTCAATGAACCGTCGTGTTTTTAATAAAAACAATAAAATCGTTAATACTTTGGATGACTTTCCCGATGCAATGCGTGAGATTGCGAAGGAAGAAAAAGTCGATTTAGTTGATTTGAATGCGTTGAGCAAAACCTTATTTGAAGCAATGGGACCGGAAAAAGCAAAGAAAGCATTTGTTCATTATCCCGCAAATTCTTATCCCAATCAGCCAACCGCTTTGGCGGATGATACGCACTTCAATACTTATGGTGCTTATGAATTGGCAAAGTGCGTTGTAAAATCTATCGTTGACCAAAATTTACCTTTAAAAAAATATATTTCGAAAAATTATAAGACTTTTAACCCAAATAACCCCGATGATGTCGAAAAATTCCACTGGCCGGAATCTATCTTTATGGAAACTGTGAAACCTGATGGAAATTAACAAAAATCTTTGATTTTTTAAACTAATGTGTTCTTCTTAGCAATCGAATCACTCACTTAAAAAATAACTAATGTGTCCAAAATCTTTTGTGACTTTTGACTCCGTCGAAATAATATTCATCGACTGAAAGGAGATAATCTTCGATTTGTGGTTAATTTTAAATGGTACGCGTGGTTAAATTTAAATGTAAATAATGAAAATTAAAAATATAGTCAGTCTAAGTCTTCTCTGTTTTGCCTTCGGAAATCTCTCCGCACAAAACCCGTGGCCAAAAACTACCGAGACCGCAAAACCCTGGACCCGCTGGTGGTGGATGGGAAATGCCGTCGACGAAAAAGGATTGGACAAACAACTCACGACTTTAAATAAAGCAGGTTTCGGAGGCGTAGAAATCGTCCCGATTTACGGCGCAAAAGGTTTTGAGAAACAATACCTCAATTACCTGTCTCCGGAATGGATGAAAATGCTTCAGTTCACCACGAACAAAGCAAAAAGCCTGAATATGGGCGTAGATATGGCAGTCGGAACAGGTTGGCCAATCGGTGGACCACAAGTTGACGAACAGGACGCTGCGACAAAAATGATTGTTCAGACTTATACCATTGTATCAGGCGAAAAATTTGCAGATAAAATTGTACTGAAAGACGAAAAACAGAAGAATTTAAAAACCATAAAACTAGATGTTGTAACGGCTTACAATGAAAAAAATGGAGCGGTAGTTTTAACAGATAAAGTAAATGCTGACGGAACTTTAAACTGGAAACCAGCATCAGGAAAATGGACAATTTACGCAGTTTTCGTTGGTAAAACTTTGCAAAAAGTAAAACGTGCAGCGCCAAGTGGAGAAGGATATACTTTAGACCATTTTTCACCGGATGCAACTAAAGATTATCTGAAAACTTTCGATAAAGCATTCGGAAATTCAAATTATGGAATCCGTTCTTTTTTTAATGACAGCTATGAAGTTTACAACGCCGACTGGACGCCGGATTTTTTAAATGAATTCAAAAAAAGACGTGGATACGATTTAAGTCTGTACATCAAATATCTCGTGAGCAACGAGGAAAATGAAATTGCAGTAAGAGTAAAATCGGATTACAGAGAAACCTTGAGCGAACTGATTTTAAATAATTTTACCAAAGATTTCACCAATTGGGCGCATTCAAAAAAATCAAAAAACACCAATCAGGCACACGGTTCGCCGGGAAATTTATTGGATTTATATGCAGCAGTAGACATTCCTGAGTCTGAAACTTTTGGAAGTTCAATTTTTGAAATTCCGGGCTTGAAAAGAGATACTGCAGATATTCAAAAATCAGATATGCCGGATTTTAATATGTTGAAATTTGCTTCTTCGGCAGCGAATGTGACGGGCAAAAAATTAACTTCAAACGAAACTTTTACCTGGCTGACAGAGCATTTCAAAACCTCGTGGTCACAGGCAAAACCCGAAGTGGAGCAGGTATTTTTATCGGGAATCAACCACGTTTTTTACCACGGAACTACATACACTCCGGCTGATGTTCCGTTTCCGGGATGGCTGTTTTATGCGTCGGTGAATTTCGTTCCGGAAAACAGTTTATGGCCTCATTTGAAAGGATTAAATTCTTATATTGAACGTACGCAAAGTGTTTTACAAAGCGGAAAATCGGATAACGAATTGCTGATGTACTGGCCGATTTACGACCAATGGGCAAATCCGAAAGGGAAGGACGTGACGTTCAAAGTTCATAATGTTGAAAAATGGTTACAGCCAACTCCGATGTATGAAAATCTGAATAAACTCAGTAAAATGGGTTACTCTTTAGATATGATTTCGGACAAAATGATTGGCGAATCGAAGTCGGAAAATCAGAAAATTCAGGTTTCAAAAGAAGGTTCTGCGTATCAGGTTTTAATTATTCCTGAACTGACTTATTTGCCGGAATCTACTTTAAAAAACATTTTAGATTTGGCTCAAAACGGAGCATCAATTATTTTTCAAAACGAACCGAAAGATATTCCCGGAAACTTGGAGGTGGAAAAAAGAAGAACGCAGTTGAAATCTTTATGGAATCAGATTCCGTTTCAAAACCAAGATGGAAATATAAAAATGGCAAGCTTCGGAAAGGGAAAGATTGTTTTGAGTTCCGATGTAGCAAAAGGTCTGGAATATTTAAAAATTGAAAGAGAAAAATTGACAGACACCGGATTGAAATTTGTGAGAAGACAGTTCGACGGCGGAAAATACTATTACATCGTCAATCATACTGCGAAGGAAATCAATCAAAATATTCCGCTGAATTTTGTTGGAAAACAAGTCGCTTTGATGAATTCTGAAAATGGAGATTATGGAATTGTCGACACTCAAAATAATTCAGTGAAAATTCAATTAAAATCCGGTGAATCTTTAATTGTAAAAGCTTCTGAAACTGCAGATAATTCTGTGGAAAAGTGGAAATATGTTGAAAAAACTGAAGCACCGATTTTTTTAAATCAGCCTTGGCAATTATCTTTCAAAGAAGGCGGTCCTGAACTTCCGAAACCCAGAACATTGACAAAACTTCAACCTTGGACGAATTTCACAGAAGATGCTCAAACGCAAAGCTTTTCGGGAACCGGAGTTTACACAACTACTTTCAATTTAAAGAAAAATAAAGCCGACGATTATCTTTTGAAGTTCGATAAAATCTACGAAAGTGCAACCGTGATTGTCAACGGGAAAGAGGCCGGAATTGTTTGGAGCAACCCGTTTGAAATCAACGTTGGAAAATATCTTAAAAAAGGAAAAAATACGATTCAGATTGAAGTAAGTAATCTGATGGCCAACCGAATCCGTTATATGGATAAAAATAAAGTTGAATGGCGAAATTATCACGAAATCAACTTTGTGAACATTAACTATAAGCCTTTTGACGCATCTAACTGGAAAGTTCAGCCTTCCGGTCTGGATGGCGAAATTCAATTAATACCAATTCATTATTCAAAATAAAAATTAATTATGACTAAAAATATCATAAAAACATTCACATTAGGAACTTTGCTGACCTTCAGTTTTTCCAATGCTCAGCAGAAACCGAAAGTCGTTTTAGACAACTTTTTCAACAACGAAAAGAGAGAAAACAAAGAAACCAAAGCATTGGAATCCTGGCATTACACGTGGAATGACACGACCAACGGCGGGTTTTCTTTGCTGGGAGAAATCTTCACAAAACAAGGCGCAGAAATTAGCACTTTGACAACTGTTCCGACAAAAAAAGATTTAAAAAACGCCAACATTTACATCATCGTTGATGCCGATATTGACAAAGAAGCTTACGGCGGAAAGGCCAATCTGATTGACCCGACCAGCAGCAAAAACCTGACGGATTGGGTGAAAAAAGGCGGCGTTTTGGTTTTGATGAGCAACGATAATGGCAATTCTGAATTTGAACATTTCAATAAACTAGCACAGGAATTTGGAATTCATTTCAATGAAGACAGTTACAATAGGGTTCAGAAAAGAGAATTTGAGCAAGGAAAAGTAATGGTTCCGGCTGGAAATGAGATTTTCTCTGAGCAGAAATTATATATGAAAGAAGTGAGTTCCATCGACGTGAAATCTCCTGCCAAAGCTATTTTGACTGCAGAAGGTAAAAATATTGGAGCGATTGCAAAATTCGGCAAAGGGACGGTTTTCGCATTGGGCGACCCGTGGTGCTACAACGAGTATATCGACGGCAAGAAACTTCCAGCAGATTTCACCAATTATCAGGGAACTGAGGAATGGGTAAAGTGGCTGTTGAAGCAAACTTCTAAAAAATAATTTGTGAAGTGCAATCGGTTGAAATTGTTTAAGAAGATTTATTTGGGCAGCTATTTCCGCCTTCCACTCCCAATCTTTTTTGCAAGACGATTTCAGTTTAAATAGAACTCTAAGAACAAGCAAAAAAGGATTTCCGCTCAAGTCGGGCTGCGAGAGATTCGGCGCAAAAAAATCCTTGTCAAGGTTCCAAACCTTGACAAGGATAAAATCATATCGAAAATTATCAATAGGAATGGGCTTTAGCCCGTTTAAAAAGATGAGATTTCAAATTCGGCTTTAGCCAAAACTTATTAAAACAAGATTTATGAAAATCAAATATATCTTCATTACCTCCGCCATTTTTCTTTCGCAACCATTTTTTGCCCAAAGACAAATGGAATATCTGAAGCGAGGAATCGTTGCCATTCCAGCAGATTCCGGTGTTTTTGTAAGTTGGCGTTTGCTCGGTACAGAAGCTCAGAATACTCATTTTGATTTGTACCGAACTGAAAGTAATTCAACCAAAAAGCTGAACGAAAAACCACTTTTGAACGAAACTAATTTTTTAGATAAAACAGCCGACAAAGCAAAGAATTACACCTATTTCGTCAAATCAAATACTCAGGATCAATCGGTTGATATCGATTCTGCAAAATATGTAGCGAATCAAAAACCTTATTTTTCAATTCCGTTGAAAACACCTGCAGGTTACACTCCGAATGACGCATCAGTAGCTGATTTGGACGGAGATGGGGAATATGAAATTATTCTTCATCAAGTTGGTAGGTCAAAAGATAACAGCCAAAAAGGAGAAACCGACCCGCCAATTATTCAGGCTTATAAAATGGATGGAAAGCTTTTGTGGGAAATTAATTTAGGTAAAAATATACGAGAAGGTGCGCATTACACTCAGTTTTTAGTCTATGATTTAGACCAGGATGGAAAGGCGGAGATTGTAATGAAAACTGCCGACGGAAGCAAAGACGGAAAAGGGAAATTCATTGGAGACCCGACAAAAAATTACGTCAACGAAAACGGAATGATTCTTTCCGGAGCGGAATATCTGACGGTCTTTGACGGACAAACCGGAGCGGAAATTAATACAGTCAATTACCAAGTTCCAAGATTTGCAGGCAGTTTGAATCCAACCGATGAGGAAATGACAGAAACCTGGGGCGATGCAAAAGGAAACCGACTCGACCGGTTTTTAGGAGCAGTTGCTTATTTAGACGGAAAAACTCCGAGTGTGATTATGTCGAGAGGTTATTATACAAGAACGGCGATTGCAGCTTGGGATTATAAAGATAAAAAACTCAGTTTGAAATGGCTTTTCGATACCGAAAGTTCGGAAGAAAATAAAAAATACCGCGGTCAAGGAAATCATAATTTGAGTATTGCAGATGTTGACAACGACGGAAAAGATGAAATCGTTTTCGGTGCAATGACGGTTGATGATGATGGAAAAATATTAAACAGCACAGGCTTCGGTCACGGTGATGCCTTGCATGTAGGAGATTTGGACCCATCGAATCCGGGATTGGAAATTTTTGATATTCAGGAGAGATTTGATGATGCAGGAGCGCATTTCAGAGACGGGAAGACCGGAAAAGTTTTATGGAAATTACCATCTACAGTTTATAGCAAACAAGGGAAATTTCAAGGACCGGGACGGGGTTTGTCATTAAATATTGACCCTCGTTATGAAGGTTCAGAATCGTGGGCTGCCGGAGCTGGACTAAAAGGCGTTTACGATACCAAAGGAAAAAAAATCAGCGAGAAAAACCCAGTTGCCAATATGGGAATCTATTGGGACGGTGATTTTTTAAGCGAGATTTTAGACGGAACCAACGTTTCCAAATGGGATTGGAAGAATGAGAAATCAAACCTCATTTTCGATGCTAAAACTTTTCAGTGCGAATCCAACAACGGTACGAAGAAAAATCCAGCCTTAGTTGCTGATTTATTCGGAGACTGGCGGGAAGAAGTGATGTACAGAACAGCCGATAATCAGGAATTGAGAATTTTTTCTACAACAATTCCAACAAAGCACAGATTGTATACTTTGGTGCACAATCCGCAGTATCGTTTGAGCATAGTTTGGCAAAATGTGGGCTATAATCAGCCTCCGCATACCGATTATTATCTGGATGAATCGATTAAGGAAATGCCAAAACCGAGTTTTATAACCACAAAATAGATTTTACAAGAAAGTAATTTTAACCACAAATCGAAGATTCGACGAAGTCAAAGTCACAAAAGATTTTAGACATATTAGTTATTGTAAGTTGATGATTCGACTTGTGATAAGAACACATAAGTTTCGAAAATCAAAGATTTTCATTTGTGTCTTATATAAGCGAAGCGGCTTAGTGAAACGAAAAAAGATTATTTAAATAAAAACTCAGTGAACTTTGTGTTCAAAAAAATAAAAGTATTATGAAAATAAAATTCATACTTCCAATTTTAACTTTGATTTTAATTATCGGAGCATCATTTAAAAAAATTCAGTATAAACCGGTGCTTTACATCATCGGAGATTCTACGGTACAAAACGGTTCCGGTAAAGGAGCAGATTCACTTTGGGGATGGGGAAGTTTTATGGATTTATTTTTAAATACCGATAAAATTGAAATTCAGAATCACGCAAAAGGAGGCAGAAGCAGCAGAACTTTTTTGACGGAAGGAAGATGGGATTCAATTATGAAAACCATTAAAAAAGGCGATTATGTTTTGATGCAATTCGGTCATAACGATGGTGGTGAATTGGCAGATACTTTAAGAGCACGAGGCACCATCAAAGGAATAGGGGAAGAGTCAAAAGATATTTATAATCCGATCCGAAAAGTAAATGAAACGGTTTATACTTACGGATATTATATGAGGAAATATGTGAATGAAGCAAAATCTAAAGGCGCAGTTCCAATCATTGTTTCACCAATTCCAAGAAATAAATTTGATGAAAAAGGCAAAATTGAAAAGGATCAATACGGAGTTTGGTCAGAGGAAGTAGCTCAACAAACCGGAGCTTATTTTTTAGATTTAAATGCAATGGTTATCGAGAAATATCAAAAAATGGGAGCCGAAAAAGTAAAAGCTTTCTTCCCGAAAGACCATACGCATACCAACGAAGCAGGAGCAGTTCTGAATGCAGAATTGGTAACGAAAGGTATTAAGGATTTAAAGAAATGTGAACTTAGAAAGTATTTAAAGTAATAAATCATATCCTAAACGCTATGATCGCAAGGGTTTTTTGCATTTGTGAAAACACTTCCGGTCGCAAAGGCGTTCTACTCAGCTAAGGCTTCTGCTGTCATTTGCTGAACGAAGTGCCCTTGCGAACGGAAAAATATGCAGATGTTGATGAAAATTACTTAGCGAACACTGCGTTTAAATAAAAATTAAAATAAATATATACTTATGAAAAAGCTATTAACAACAAGTTTTTTTGCACTGATCATCGGAGGATTAACTTCCTGTTCGGTACAGAAGAATGCTTCAGCAAGCAAAGTGGAAATTCCCAACAAGAAAGAAGTTTTGGAAGTTTCCAGAAGAGCCAACCAATATTTTATGAACAAGTGGCCGGATACCAAAAAAGATATTGTCGGCAAGAAAGTTTGGCCAAGCAATCTTTGGACGAGAGCAGTTTATTATGAAGGATTGATGGCTTTATATTCTGTTGATCCAAAAAAAGAATATTACGATTATGCAATGTCGTGGGCAAACAATCACAACTGGGATTTACAGCGTGGAACATACACCCGAAATGCCGATCATCAGGCTTGCGGACAGACGTATCTTGACCTTTACGAAATCGATGGAAGAAAAAATCCTGAAAGAATCAAAAATGTAAAAGCGGCGATGGACAGTATGATTGCCACTCCAAAAGTTGATGACTGGTGGTGGATTGATGCCCTTCAAATGTCGATGCCTATTTTTACGAAACTGGGTAGAATTACAGGTGAGCAAAAGTATTTTGACAAAAACTACGAAATGTATGCCTACACAAAATATAAGCACGGTGGAAACGGTTTATATAATCAGGCGGATAAAATCTGGTGGAGAGATAAAAGTTTTGTGCCGCCGTACAAAGAACCGAATGGCGAAGATTGTTACTGGAGCCGAGGAAACGGTTGGGTAGTTGCTGCTTTGGCGAAAACCCTGCAAGATACGCCGAAATCTGATCCTCATTATCAGGAATATTTACAGGATTATAAAGATTTGTTGGCGGCATTGCTTCCCATCCAAAGAGAAGACGGTTTTTGGAATGTAAGCTTACACGATCCAAACAATTTCGGTGGAAAGGAAATGACAGGAACAGCTCTTTTCGTTTACGGAATGGCTTACGGCGTAAATAATGGATTAATCGACAGAGAGACTTATTTACCCGTTTTAGTAAAAGCCTGGAATGCCATCGCAAAAGACTCAGTTCAGCCGAACGGATTTTTAGGCTGGGTACAGGGAACAGGGAAAGAGCCGAAAGACGGTCAGCCACTTTCTGTAAGCAAAGAACCTGATTTTGAAGACTATGGTTTAGGTTGCTTGTTGCTTGCGGGTAGTGAAGTTTACAAATTGAAATAAGTTTTGCTTTTTAAAATAATTAAAAGACTTAATAATGAAAATTGTTAAGTCTTTTTGTTAAATATGAAAAAGAATTTCGGATATTTCAATTCTAAATAATACGAAATAATGAAGGTTAACTGTTTATTTCAGTAAAATAATGAATAGCGAAAATTATCTAAATAGATTGTAACGTACATTATATTAACTAGTTGTACGTTTTATTTCAAATATTAGAAAAAATCTTATTTTTCCATAATGTTTAGGCATGACACTACAAGATGCGCAACCGATTACATCTTGTTAATTTTCAAATTCAATCAATCAGAAAAATTATGAACGCACTATTAGGAGTACTATTTCATTTTCTCGGAGGCTTTGCTTCGGGCAGTTTTTATATGCCTTACAAAAAAGTAAAAGGCTGGCAATGGGAAACTTTCTGGTTAGTGGGCGGCGTCTTCTCATGGATTATTGTTCCGCCATTGGCAGCATATCTTACCATTCCCGGATTTTGGGATATTATTCAGAATGAGAGTTCATCCATAATAGGTTTAACCTTTTTATTCGGTGCATTATGGGGAATTGGAGGTTTCATGTATGGTTTGGGCGTTCGTTATTTGGGCGTGGCATTGGGAAGCAGCATTATGTTGGGGCTTACGATGGTCATTGGCTCACTCGTTCCGTCTATTTTTTATGAATTTTCTCCGCAGGCCGGAAAAGATAATATAGGTTTAATGTTTTCAGAATCTTGGGGTCAATTTGTTTTGCTCGGACTTTTCGTTTGCGTCATCGGAATTGTTATCAGCGGAAAAGCTGGTGTGATGAAAGATAAAGAACTTCAAAACGAAACCACAATAGACCCACATGGCGTAACGGTAAAAACTGAATATAAATTTGGATTAGGTTTAACAGTAGCTATTATTTCCGGAGTTTTGAGCGCATGTTTCAATTTCGGTTTGGAAGCAGGAAAACCAATGGCAATGGTTGCCAACGAAGCTTGGAAAATTGCCAACCCAAATCAGGGAGAGTTCCTTTTTCAGAATAATGTGACTTACATTGTTGTTCTTTGGGGAGGTATGGCTTCTAACCTTATCGGTTGTCTTTATTTAGCTTTTAAAAATAAGTCGTATACAGATTATACCAAGAAAAATGTACCTGTAATAAAAAATATCATCTTCTGTGCATTGGCAGGAACGATGTGGTACTTGCAGTTTTTCTTCTACGGAATGGGAGAAAGCAAAATGGGGAACGGTGCCAGTTCATGGATATTACACATGGCATTCATTATTTTAATTGCCAACCTTTGGGGTGTAATCATCAAAGAATGGAAAGGCGTTTCCAAAAAAACAATTATGACCATTTCTGCCGGAATGTTTGTTTTATTGATTTCTATTTTAATTGTAGGTTACGGAAACTCATTAAGATAGTAATGGAAAGAAAAGCCTTCAAAATGTTCCTTAACAAGGGTTCTGAAGCTGAATATAAAAAGCGTCATGAGGAAACCTGGCCAGAGATCAAAGATCTTTTGAAAGATGCCGGTATTGCCAATTATTCTATCTTTTTAGATGAAGAAACAGGCGTTATGTTTGGCGTTTTAGACTGTCATGATGAAATTAAATATCAAAATATTCCGCTTCAACCGATTATGCAAAAATGGTGGGATTATATGAAAGATCTGATGCAGACCAACGAGGATAATTCTCCGCTAAGCATTTCTCTGACAGAAGTTTTTTATTTAAAATAATTAATAATATATTTTTTAAACAAGCTAAAGTGTTTTTTTAGAATTTAATCAAAATTTTAAAGGCAGCTGATTCTTTTCAGTTGTCTTTTTTGGGTATTTGAGTTCCAATTTTGAAATTTTGAAATGTTAAAATATGACAAATGTCACCTTAGATGATAACTTATTTATTTTAAATAATTTATCTAATTTTATAATTAAATTGATAATATTTTCACTTTTTATTGTAAAAATATGTAAATTATTAAGAAAAATTATGAATTTTACAATGCAGGATAAGGCAGGATGCCAAAACATTTGCAACGATGTACTTTGGTAACAGAAATTAAGTAATGTAAATAAAAATTAATATATGTCTTTAATAATTAAACACAAGAATTTTAAGCCACTCATCGCACCGCTGTTTTTACTTGCGTCTGGCTTTATGTTCGGACAGAAGGTAGCAAGTGATACTGCTAAAGTAGATACAAAAGATATCGAAGAGGTGGTGGTTATTGGTTACGGAACAGTGAAAAAATCTGACCTTACAGGATCTGTATCTTCAGTATCTGCAAAAGAGCTTGCTGCAACACCTGCAATGAATGCTTTGCAGGCATTACAGGGTAGAGCTGCCGGTTTAAATATTGTCACGGCGGGTGGTGCTCCCGGAGCAGGAGCTAACGTTACTGTGCGTGGTGGTGCTTCTATCACTCAGGGTACAAGCCCTCTGTATATTGTTGATGGTTTTCAATTAGATAATGCTTTAAATATTATTAACCCAAATGATATCGAAAGTATTGATGTTTTGAAAGGAGCTTCAGCAATTGCAATTTATGGTGCTCGTGGATCAAACGGTATTATCGTAATTAAAACAAAGAGTGGAAAAAAAGGCAAGACAACCATCAATTATAATTCTTTTATGGCATTTGACATGCTTTCTAAGAAATTGGATATGGTTTCAAATGCTGAGCAGTACGTCAAGTATCAGTATGAGTTGGCACAACTTGGTGGAAAAGCATCACAATGGAGCAATGTTTTTGATAATGGTTTGGGAACAGATTCACCAGGATTTTATACAGGAGCTTTTAGCAGAATCAGTAACCGTTACGCATCAGCACCTACCTTAGACTGGCAGGATAAAGTATTTGGCGGTACAGGTTTAACTCAAAATCAAAACGTTAATATTTCTGTAGGTAATGAGAAAACTCAGGCATTCGTAAGTTATAACTATAACAAGCAACTGGGTATTCTTGCTAATCACGATGAAACCCGCAACTCATTGCGTGCTAATATTAAATCAGAACTTTATAAAGGTTTAAGAGTAGATTTTGGGTCAATGTTTACCTCAAATTCTGTGAATGGAGGAGGATCGTATGGTGGAATGAAGAAAGTACTACTACAGCCTATCACAGGGGGAACCAAATTTTCATTGGATCAGTTATATAATACACAAACTTTTGGTGATTTTTCTAGTTTAGATTCTAGTTTTGATACAGAAAATCCATATATAGAGAACAATGCCTCTACAGCTAACAGACGTTCTCGTTCATTTGTTGCCAATGCGGGGATCGAGTTTGACTTCCTGAAAAATTTTACACTCAGAACTTCAGGTCAATATACATGGAATAGCAGTAAATCTACCGCATTTTCTGATGAAAACTCCAGATCTTTCCTTACAGATCCGGTGAATACTGGAATTAATGGAAGTATAAGTAATAGCGAATCGTATAGTTACCAGATTACCAATACGGTGACTTATAATAAG
This sequence comes from Chryseobacterium sp. C-71, assembly GCF_020911865.1. Lineage (NCBI taxonomy): Bacteria > Pseudomonadati > Bacteroidota > Flavobacteriia > Flavobacteriales > Weeksellaceae > Chryseobacterium > Chryseobacterium sp. C-71. Next base: position 858,711 of record NZ_CP087131.1, on the reverse strand, counting down.
ACTTTTGCAGAAAAGCACAGAGTTAATGCTCTTATCGGTACAGAGACTATATATGGAGCATCTGAAAGCAATAATATTTCACTTATTAAATTTCCTGCATATGTAAATTTTGGTCTTGACCAAATTGATAACGCTACTGTAAGAGATAAAAGTGCAGACAGACCATCACCTGTAACAATGCTTTCATACTTTGGACGAGTAAACTACAATTATGATGATCGTTACCTATTGACGGGTACAGTACGTAGAGATGGAACTTCTAAGTTTTATAAAGATAACCGATGGGGAACTTTTCCTTCTGTAGCAGCTGCATGGCGCGTATCTCAGGAGGGTTTCTGGAAAGATCATAAGATCAATGATTTTGTTAATGAGTTGAAATTCCGTGTTGAATACGGAGAAACCGGAAACAATGATGTTCCTAGCAACTTGTGGAGAACCAACGTTATCCTGACAGATTATCCTTTGAACAATACAATTGGTAACCCAGCGTATGTAACCAGCTCTACCTATGGAAATATCGATCTTCAGTGGGAAGCTATGAAATCGACAAATATTGGGGTAGACTTAGCTTTATTCAATAATAGAATTAAACTAACATCAGAATACTATAAAAATGATGTAACCAATATGCTTTTATTAACCATACTTCCAGCTCATGCAGGTTATTCAAACCAGTACCAGAATATTGGTACTATGAGTAATAAAGGTTATGAATTCACTTTGAATACCATCAATTTTAGATCAGGTAACTTCAGATGGACGACAGATGCCAATATAGGTTTTAATAAGTCTAAAGTTACTTCTCTTGATAATGGAAGAGACTTTAGAACATTCTCTGTAGGAAGTAACAGAGGTGGTCAGGTAACTTATTATGCCACAGTAGGGGAAGAGTTGGGAGACATGTACGGATATGTTTACCAAGGTATATATACTACTGATGATTTTACACAGGCAGGAAACGGAACATTGACGTTAAAACCTGGTGTTGTGAAGCCAGCAACAGGAACTGCAAAGCCCGGAGATATGAAATTTGCTGCAGATAACGCTGCAGGTGACCAGTTTACGAGAAAATTGGTGAAAATAGGAAACGGTACTCCAGACTTTATTGGAGGTATTAGCAATAATTTTTCATACAAAGGTTTTGATTTAGCAATGTTTATGAAATTCAGCGTTGGTGGAGATATTTATAATGCTACCAAACAAAGTCTGAGCCCATATGCACTCTATCAGAATGTTCCTACAGAATTTGGAAACAATTACTATCATTTGATTGATCCGGCTACAGGACAGGCAACGAATAATTTAGTAAGATTAAAAGAACTTAATCCAAATGAAAGTTCAAATCTTTGGAGTTTAAGCAACACAAATACTGCTAACATTACTTATCCTTCTTCATATTATGTGGAAGATGGTTCTTACCTTAGAATTGCTCAGTTAACTCTTGGGTATAGTTTGAATAGGGAGTTTCTAGAAAAGATTTCAGTAGCTAATGCGCGTATATATTTTACAGTTAATAACTTAGCTACGATTACAGGATATTCTGGCTATGACCCAGAAGTAGCGGCAGCAAGCGGTGTTTCGGTAACACCAGGATATGATAGCTCTGCTTATCCGCGTTCAAGAAGTTATGTTCTTGGTATCAATTTAACTTTTTAATATTTAGATCATGAAAAATATAATTAATAAACACACACTTATAAAGGGCTTAATAATAATTCCATCATTCTTTATCGCCTCGTTGAGTGTAACTTCATGCAGTGAAGATTTCTTGGATCAGCCATCTACTAATACATCTGATACAGAATCAGTGTTTCAAAGTTTGGAAACTGCAGACATTTATGTTCAAGGCTGTTATAGAGGCATAGTTCCAACAGAGATGTATTATCAGTTAGGAGCGGGTGATACAGTGGTTCACTCTGCAGAAGACGGTACCACAAATAATTCCAAATACAATATTTGTAATTATTTTTATGATGCAAAAACACCATACACCCTTACAGGGGTTTATTCAGTAATGTATGCATCTATAGAGAGAACGAATATTGCAATCAGCGGATTAAGTAAGCTGCCAGAAAGTACAAAACGTAATGCTTTATTAGCAGAAGTAAAAGCTCTCCGTGCATTTTGTTATTACAATTTGATAAGAGTTTATGGAGATGTGCCTGCAGTCTGGGTTCCATTAGTGGAAGCGGATCCTAATGATCCTAACACTTTATATCCAAAACGTTCGTCTCGTGATGGGATTTACGATCGTATTATCGCTGATATGCAGGAAACGGTAAATGATTTGCCGACTACCGGAACAACTGAACGTTTGAAAAAAGCGTCAGGCAATGCTTTGTTAGCTAGAATTGCTTTGTATGCAGCAGGATATTCTCTTCGTTGGGATCTGAATACCGGAGCAGCGGGAACAATGTCTCGTCGTCCTGACAATGCAAGAGTGCAGCAACTGTATCAAATTGCAGATGCCGCAGCAGCAGCTGTAATCAATGGGGGTACCAATACTTTAGTACAGGCTCAAGGAGGTAAAAGTGGTTTTGAAGCGATGTGGTTCAATTTCTGCCAGAGAAAATATGGAGTGAGTGATCCGGAAATGCTTTGGCACATTGCGGAATACGGACCTAATACAAACTCAGCCTTTGGTGTCTATGCAATGGAAGGTTCCAGAGGTGGTACGTATGGCTCACGTAAAGCATTACAGTTCATACTCCCAACTTATTATTTATCGTTCAGACCAGGTGACACACGTAGAGATGTTTCTTGTACATCTTACAGCGTCTATTTCCTAAATACTGGTGCAGCAACTGATACTTGGGTCAATGCAGGAACTACCTTCTCATGTATTTTACCAGGTAAATTCAGAATGGGATGGGGTGTAGCACCACAATCAGCAAGTGAGCGTAATTTAAACATTCCTATTATCAGGTATGCAGATGTTTTATTAATGTATGCGGAAACTCAAAATTATTTAAACGGAGGACCTACGGCTGCAGCATCTGCTGCTTTGATGCAGGTAAGAACCCGAGCTGGAATTGGCAGTTTTGCGGCACCATCAGGCCAGCAAGCATTCGACGATGCCCTTGTACAAGAGCGCAAATGGGAGTTTGCTGGAGAATTTAATCTCCGTACAGATCTGATAAGAATGAATCGCATAGCATCTGAAATAAATGCTACAAAACAAGCAATGAAAAACTTATCAAATCGTACCGGTTTGTATGCAAGTACCCCTATCTACCGTCTGTATAAACTTCAAAAAAATGCACAGATTTACGGAGATCCAATCTTGCAGGTACCTTATGTTGATTTGACAAACCCTGCTCAGATTGCAGCAGTTCAGGCAGTTCCTACTACTGCAGCTGGTTATGCAGCTTATCAGACAACTTTAAGAGGTATTGCAACTGCAAACGGATTAACAGTTGCAAACGATGATAAATTTTATCCAACCAATATGTTTCAGGCTTATACAAGTACCTTTAATGGGAATGCAAGAAAAGCTGCAGGATTTGTAGGAGGATTTAATCAACTTCAGATTGGTGCAATTATTTACACCAAACCAACAGGTGCTTTTGAAAATGGAGGAGTTTATCCTGATTGGATAGAAGGAAATGGTGATGGTCTTTTCTACGGATTTGTACCAAATAAAACAGAATTACTTCCTTTTGCATCTGCTTCTGCAGGTCACCCAATGATTGACAACCCGAATTTGACACAGCTTCCTGGGTATTAATCGGCCAAAATTTTAAAATTTATTTTAAACATTAAGAAAGTTGAAAGATTGATGGTTTTCCCAATTCTCTTGTAAGCTTTCTTAATGTTTATATTTTAACACATATCTAATCACAAAATAATAACCTGAAAGTAAATTCACTGAGATTGTGATTTCTTCAAAAAAAATCAAAAGTTAATTTATCCTTAACTAAAGCGTTTGTCAGTATAGTACGGGATAGTGCAACGGGTAAAACAATCTAAATTTGAGTAAAATTCAGAAAACAAAAAGAAAACAAATGGAAAACGTAAAAACATTTAAATACGTAGATTATTTATGGGACGAAAGTAAGGCGGCTTCTCTTGGAGATGATCAGGTTGCTTTATTTTTATACCGTTCAAACATATTAGGTGCAGATCTTAGAATTACTAATTATGGTGGTGGTAACACAAGTTGCAAAACAATCGAAAAAGACCCATTGACCAACGAAGAAGTTGAGGTAATGTGGGTGAAAGGTTCAGGTGGTGACATCGGAACTTTGACAAGAAAAGGAATCGCCGGATTATATACGGAAAGACTGAGAAATCTTAAAAATGTTTACGGAGGTTTAGCAGACGAAGACAGAATGGTAGGGTTATTTGACCACTGTATTTTCGATCTGGAAAGCAAAGCTCCTTCTATTGATACACCTCTTCATGGTTTACTTCCATTCAAACATATCGATCACCTTCATCCGGATGCTTTAATTGCCGTTGCTGCGGCAAAAGACAGCGAGGCAATCACCAAAGAAATCTGGGGAGATACAATGGGCTGGGTTCCATGGCAGCGTCCCGGTTTTGATTTAGGTTTACAGTTAGAAAAATGTTTAGCTGACAATCCTGGAATAAGAGGAATTGTTTTAGGCAGCCACGGTTTATTCACTTGGGGAGAAACTTCTTACGAATGTTACATGAACAGTTTAGAAGTTATCGAAATGGCTTCTGAATATATCGCTAAGAAAATCGAAGAAAACGGACAGGTTTTTGGCGGACAAAAAGTAGAATCTCTACCTGCTGACGAACGTAAAAACAAAGCTGCTCAGATCATGCCTTTGCTAAGAGGTTTAGCCTCTTCTGAAAACAGAATGGTAGGTCATTTTACTGACAGCGATGTCGTTCTAGAATATATTAATAGTAATGATCTTGAGCGTTTGGCTCCGCTTGGAACTTCTTGCCCGGATCACTTCTTGAGAACAAAGATTCAGCCTTTGGTGTTGACTTTAGATAAAAATGAAGATTTGTCTGATTCTAAAGCTATTTTAGAAAAATTAAATCCGCTTTTCGAACAATACAGACAAGAATACAAAGAATATTACGAAACTTGTAAGCATCCAAACAGCCCAGCAATGCGTGACCCGAATCCGGTAATCATCATTTATCCTGGAGTTGGAATGTTCAGTTTCTCAAAAGATAAGCAGACAACTCGTGTTGCCAATGAATTTTATGTGAATGCAATCAACGTAATGCGTGGTGCAGAAGCGATTTCTGAATACACTTCTCTACCAAGACAGGAAGCATTCGACATCGAATATTGGTTGTTGGAAGAAGCAAAATTGCAGAGAATGCCAAAAGAAAAACCGCTTTCAAGAAAAATTGCTATAGTAACCGGAGCAGGCGGTGGAATCGGACAGGCAATCGCTGATAAAATGGTTCAGGAAGGTGCTGTTGTAGTTTTTACAGACTTAAATAAAGAAGCTGCGGAATCTGTTACGGCAAAATACAGCAAAGATCAGGCAATTGCCGTTCAGTGCGATGTAACAAGCGAAGAAGGAATTGCAGAAGCTTTCAAGCAAACGATTTTAGCTTTCGGTGGAGTAGATATTATTGTACATTCTGCAGGTTTGGCTATTTCTAAATCTTTAGAAGATACAACAACCAAAGACTGGGAATTACTTGAAAATGTATTGGTAAAAGGTCAGTTTTTAATGGCTAAAAGCGGTACTGAAATCATGAAAAAGCAAAATTTAGGAGGAGACATCGTAAATATTGCAAGTAAAAACGGATTGGTTGCCGGACCGAACAACGTAGCGTACGGAACTGCAAAAGCCGCACAACAGCACATGACAAGATTATTAGCAGCAGAATTAGCAGCTGATAAAATCAGAGTTAATGTTGTAAATCCTGACGGTGTAATCGTTGGAAGCAAAATCTGGGAAGGTTCTTGGGCTGAAGGCCGTGCAAAAGCAAACGGAATTTCTGTAGAAGAATTACCGGCATTTTACGCAAAAAGAAATTTATTAAACGAAATTATCCTTCCTGAAGACATCGCAAACGGAGTTTTCGCTTGTGTAGCAATCTTAGATAAAACAACAGGAAATATCATCAATGTAGATGGCGGAATGGCAAATGCGTTCCCAAGATAATATTTTTGGTTGTCGGTTTTTAGTGGTCAGTTGTTAGTTTTTAACTTTCAATTTATTTGAGCAGCTTAATCCGCCCTCCGTTCCCGCTTTTTTGCTCGTCGTACCTCCTCACAAAAAGAGCTCCACTCAGGTCGGGCTGCGAGCGATCCGAAAGTAATAGAAGGAACGGAATAAAATATTTAATGCTAATTTTAGTCCATCAATACAACCTTGACAAGGTTAAAAAAAAATCAAACAAAAGCTTTTGTGACTTTTGTGGTAAAACAAACAAACTATGATTATAGGAAAAGATATCATTGAACAACACAATAAAAACGAAGTCGAAAACTTTAATTCAGACTTTGATTTTCTACAAAATAAATTAACAAAATCAGGTGCAGACGTTGCTGAAATTGTTAACAAAATCGCTGATTTCCAAGTGGCAATTCCAAGCTGGGCTTTAGGCGCTGGCGGAACCCGTTTCGGAAGATTTTCTTACGGTGGCGAACCAGCAGTTTTGGAACAGAAATTAGATGATGTTGGACTGCTTCACGCACTGACTCATTCTGCCGGAGCGGTTTCCCTTCACATTCCATGGGATATTCCAAGTGATGTAAGTGCTTTGAAAGAAAGCGCAGCGTCTCACGGATTGATCTTTGATGCGATGAATTCAAACACATTTCAGGATCAGTCGGATGCAAAACATTCGTACAAATTCGGTTCTTTAAATTCTGTAAACGAAGATTCAAGAGCTTACGCTGTTGAACACAATAAAGAAGTAATCAGAATCGGAAAAGAATTAGGCTCAAAAAGCTTAACCGTTTGGTTGGCTGACGGAGCTAGTTTTCCTGGGCAGTTAAACTTTCAGACGGCTTTATCAAACACTGAGAAAAGTTTAAAAGAAATCTACGCAGGAATGCCCGAAGATTGGAAATTGTTCATCGAGTATAAACCTTACGAACCGAATTTCTATTCAACAACCATTCAGGATTGGGGAACTTCTTTCATGCTGGCAAACGCTTGCGGTGAAAGAGCCTTCACATTGGTTGACCTTGGACATCATTTACCGAACACCAATATTGAGCAGATCGTTGCAACCTTGATGTACAAAGGAAAATTAGGTGGTTTCCACTTCAACGACAGCAAATATGGAGATGATGATTTGACGGTAGGTTCTATTAAACCTTATGCTTTATTCTTGATCTTCAACGAATTGGTGTACGGAATGGAAAACAACGCCAACAATCCTTATCCAGCTTGGATGATCGATGCAAGTCACAATATCAAAGATCCTTTGGAAGATTTATTACAGTCCTTAGAAGCTATTTTAATTGCTTATGCTCAGGCACTTCTAGTTGATCAGAAAGCTTTAAAAGAAGCACAACTGAACAATGATGTTGTTGCTGCTCAGGATATTTTGCAGAATGCATACAGAACAGATGTTCGTCCGTTGTTGAAAGCGGCAAGATTACAGACTGGTGCGGCTTTGGATCCGATCGCAGCTTATAGAAGTTTAAAGGTGAGAGAAACCTTGATTTCTGAGAGAGGCTGGGCAAAAGCAACCGGATTGTAAAATCCGTTTTATTTGATAATTACTTTCAGGTGCAATCGAAAGTTTAATTATATGTATCCTTATTCACCGTTGAGACCCGAGTGTTTAGAAAATTAATGATAGACTTCTTTATTTAAGAAATCAGTGGATTTTTTTCTTAATTATTTTTAATCACTAAACACTCCTTGATGGTTTTAAAAATTTAAAATGAATTTAAACAAATTTTAAATTTTACACAAAATAAAAATCTTTTGTGACTTTGCTAAGTGAAACGCCTTTGCGAACTTAAAAACAGTTAGCTTGTCAAAAAAACCTTAGCGTACTTTGCGTTAAAATAAGAATTTTTTAAATGAAATTTTGAAAAAAAACTAATAACCATTTTATAATAAATCATTAAATTCATCTCAGGAATGTCCAAAAAAAAGGTAACCATCGTATTTGATATTGGAAAAACCAACAAAAAGTTTTTTTTATTTGATAAAAATTACAAAGAAGTTGTGCGTGAATATACCGAACTTCCCCTTACCACCGATGAAGATGGTTATCCTACAGAAGATCTTGCTGCACTCCAAAACTGGATCAAAGATAATTTCAATGCCATTCTCGATGATGAAAATTTTGAAGTAAAAGCCATCAATTTTTCTACGTACGGAGCGAGTTTTGTGCACCTAGATCAGAAAGGAAATGTTCTGACGCCGTTGTACAATTACACTAAACCGATGGATCAGGAAATTCTTGATCTCTTTTACGAAAAACATGGCAGTAAACTGAAAATTGCCCGCGAAACAGCATCTCCTCAAACCGGAATGCTGAACTCCGGACTGCAGTTATTCTGGTTAAAATACAAACATCCGGAAGTTTTTAAAAAAATCCGTTACAGCCTTCATTTACCTCAGTATTTATCATACTTATTCACCGGAATATGTGTTTCGGAATTTACTTCAATTGGCTGTCATACCAACTTGTGGGATTACGACAAAGCAGATTATCACGACTGGGTTTATGAAGAAGAAATCGATGCTTTATTGGGACCCATCGTTCCGACTTCTGCGAGCATCAACACTTCTTACAGAAACAAAAAAATTAAAATCGGCGTTGGAATTCACGACAGTTCTTCAGCGTTATTGCCTTATATTTTAAGTAAAAAAGAACCGTTTTTATTGCTTTCAACAGGAACTTGGAGTATTTCTTTGAATCCATTTAATGATGAAAGTTTAACGGATGAAGACATCGAAAACAACTGTTTAAATTACATGAGAATCGACGGCAAACGTGTGAAAGCATCCCGTTTTTTCATGGGGAATGAATACAAAATTCAGGTTGAAAAATTATGTGCTTACTACGGAAAAGAATATGGTTTCCACAGAGAAGTGCAGTTTGATCAGGATTTGTATCTGCGTTTAATGAAAAATAAAAATATCTATTTCCGTTTTGAAGGCATTATTTTAAAACGAAAAATGATTACCGCGACAGATTTAAATTCATTCGCAACCTTTGAAGAAGCATATCATCAACTGATGATTGAGTTGATGGATCTGCAGATTCATACCATCACAAATGCCATCGGAAATTCAGAAATCAAAAATATCTATATCGACGGAGGCTTTACAGACAATGATGTCTTTATGAAACTGATGTCGCATCATTTCCAACATTACAATGTGATGTCTACGCATTCTCCGTTGGGCTCTGCTTTAGGTGCATCGATGGTGATTTCAAACAAAAAAATCGACGAAACATTTTTACAGCAGCATTATCAGATGAAAGTGCTTCAGCCTTTAATCTTAAATTTGTAAAGAATATAGTTGTTGGTTGACGGTTGTCAGTTGATGGCACTCTCAAAAACAATCAACCAACAACAATCAACTGACAACCAAAAACAAACAACTATTTATGTCCTTTCCATTTGATACCAATTACGCTTCCCTCGAATTGCTGATCGAAAAAGCAAAAAAGAAAATGCCCCGATTCGCTTTCGAATATCTCGATGGCGGCTGTAACGAAAATATCAACCGCGACAGAAATACAAGTGAATTGAGAGATGTTCTCCTTCGTCCGCAATATTTAAACAACAACTATACGGAGGCCAATATGGAAACGGAATTATTCGGTGTGAAATATTCTGCACCGTTCGGAATTTCTCCGGTTGGTTTACAAGGATTGATGTGGCCGAATGCTCCGGAAATTTTAGCGAAAGCAGCTTTTAAGCATAATATTCCTTTTATTTTAAGTACGGTTACCACAAGCAGTATCGAAAGAATTGCAGAATTGACCGAGGGAAAAGCTTGGTATCAACTTTATCATCCGAGAGAAGAGTGGCTAAGAGACGATATTCTTGACCGTTGTGAAGCTTCAGGTTACGATGTTTTGTGCGTTTTATCTGATGTTCCGACTTTTGGATACAGAGCAAAAGAAATCAGAAACGGTTTGGCAATGCCCCCACAACTGAATTTCAGAAATGTTACGCAGGCTTTATCAAGACCAGATTGGTGTTTTGAAATGTTGAAACATGGTATTCCAAGTTTTAAAACGATGGAAAAATACATGGATAAAAACATGAACGTGAAACAGTTGGGTCAGTTTATGAACTCTACTTTTTCCGGAAGATTAAATTCAGACAGAATTAAAGCCATCCGTGATAAATGGAAAGGAAAGTTGGTCATCAAAGGCGTGGCTTCCGATGAAGATGCTGCAGAAGCAGTACGTTTAGGTTTCGACGGAATGATTATTTCTAATCACGGCGGAAGACAACTTGATGCCGGAGAATCAACGATTGCCGTAGTGAAAGAAATTAGTGAAAAATACAAAGGTCAGATTAAAATTATGATGGACAGCGGCGTAAGAACCGGTCCGGACGTTGCCCGTGCTTTGAGCTGTGGTGCAGAATTCACCTTTATGGGTAGAACATTTATGTATGCCGTTGGAGCTCTTGGCGATAAAGGCGGCGATCATATTATAGAAATGCTTAAAATGCAGTTCAGACAGGTGATGGAGCAGGTTTGCTGTGATACGCCGGAGGATTTGCAGAATTTTAGGGTGAAGTGATTGCGGAAAATTACCAATCTTGTAAGCTTGTTACCTTAGTTATCTATAATTGTTTAAGTTTCGTAAGACAGTCATTATATTTTTCTTCGTAAATTATTTGTTGGTGAATTGGATTTAAAAGAATCTTGAAGTTATTATTTGAGCAAGTGATAATTCCACTAATTTGCAAATTTTGATAGAATTCACCCAGTTTTGTCCATTCAAGTCCGAGAGTTCCTATATCGGTGGTAAATGTATTTTTTGAATCAAAATCTATAAATTCCACGCTAGATCCTAAAAAATATTCTTCAAATTCATCATGAGTAAATCCACTCGCAAAATCAAGGTCAACACATATAAAGAATGGAAGTTTTTGTGTAGTAATTATACGATTATACTTCTGCATTTTCTTTGTAATTTCATTTGGACGCTGATTTTCAAATTGTTTTAGTTTGCCAATTTTATAGTCGATATTACCTGAATTTATACATGAGAGATAATTCATAGTTTGACTTACTGCTATAACTTTAAATGTAAAATCATAATCTAAAAATAGTTCACTATTTATGGTTGGCTGTTTTTCTAACCATGCTTCAAATTTCGTTTTTATTCTATCAATTTGCAATTCATCATAATTATCATAATTATCATCAATTGTAATCTTTATAACCAAATTTGACGGAATCTTTTGAAGCTGTTCTTTTAAAGAATTTTCAAAATCTGATCTTTTTTGATCTTTATTACTTCTTCCAAGACGATAAACTTCGCAAATTATAGGAAATGCAGAGCTATTTAAAGTCCAGTCAGGCGTTTTATCTTCAATTTTTTCATCATATTTTATTTCGAAATCAAGCTTTTGAAAAAAATCGCCAAATCTAATTTCAGATACTGTTGAAAGAAAAGAAGTTCTGTTTTCAGCACTTTTTAATTTTCTAAGAAGTTTTTCCCGATTAAGTTCAGAAAATGAGTTTAATCCTTCCATAAATTCCGGATGATAATTGAAAAAAATTGATAATAAATTCATCGTTTAGTCTTAAGCTATTTCAGATAACATAAATATACATAATTCATTCAAAAAAAATTAAAATTAGCAAATCCACTTTTCTGAATTTTCATCAATTACTAACTTATTAACCTACTTTTTCTTCTCAGATCTCACCGCCTGTCTCGCCAGCAACTTCCAGTCATTTTTAACCTTTATCCAAACCAATAAGATATCCAAAGTCACATCGCCCGGAGCTTTTCCCAAATCAGCAGTCGTCGCATAAAAATGATGACGGACAATTGCTGTGGTGCCTAAGATTTGTATGTTTTGATTAGTAATCTCAATAGTCAAAAAATCAGATTTTTTACTGACCAGTTTTTCAACAAATTCCTTAGCATCATCAATATGACCTCCCGAATGTCCATAAGTCAGTTCAGGTACAATTAAAGATTCTAACGCTGATTTTTCACCGCTGATCATTGCTAATCTCAGTTTTTCTGCTGCATCTGTTACTGCTGGGGTATCATTTTTTTTCTGTCCGAAAACAGTGATTACCACTAAAAAACTCATGGCGAAAATTATTTTTTTAATCATAATTATTAACTATTTTTTTAAATAAAAAGAAAAGTTACTGTGTAAATTTAAACGCAAAGATTTAACAAAAAAACCAATCATTTAAGTAGCAAAGTATAGCGACAAAGTCGTTGATGAAGCTTTCATACATTCGCTTGGTCAGAATCAATTTATTGATTCCAACCTTTGCTCCTTAGATATTCAAAATAAAAATAAGACTTTGCGTTTAAAAAAAATCTTCATTAAAACTTTAAAAACTATAAAGATTCCCTTTGAATAAATTTAAAAACATTATTCACCTGCTCCTTCTTGTTCTTCAAAATCATATACGCAGCAGATTCGCCCATCGCCTTAAAATCAGTTGTAATCACGGTAATTCCCAGCAATTCTTTCAAAGGAGTTTCGTTGTAGGAAATAATTCCGATGTCTTCACCTAATTTCAGATTTTTCTGACGGATTTGTTTCACCAGATTCACCAGATCACGCTCACGAATCGTGATGAAAATATCTTTGTCCTGCAATTCCATGTCGGGATAAATTTCATCCAAAATTTCATAGTCGAGTTTAAAATCCCTGCAAAACTGCTCAAAACCACGCACAATACGGAAAGGGTAGGGATGAATCGATTTATCTGGATAAACCAAAATGATCTTTTCATATTTTTTAATTTTATCTAAACCTTCCTTTAAAGCATCATAAATATCATGCTCAAAATCCTGGAAAATAGAACCGTAATCCCCTGAAATATTGGGTTTTGTATTGTCTAAAAGCAATAATTTATTCTTCGGGATCTGTTCGATAATGTCTAAAACTTCCTGCGTTGAACTTGTATGTTTCGACTGCTCATCACGGAAATGCGGCATCACAACATAATAATCAAAACCACCAAGATTTTTTTTCAAAGCATTGATAAAAAGCGTTTCGTCGCAGTGATAGATATACATCTCCACATTGCCTTTGGTACCGATTGCATTGACGAAATAATTGTAAATCATCATTTTATAAGTACTCGGCTTGTTGATCAGAAAGAAAATATTGATGATGTCGTTCTTGTTGATACGGGAAATATAGTAGCCTTTACCCTTTACGGATTCAATGATCTGCCTTTTGCGAAGCTCTTTGTAAGCCTTTTCTACAGTATCTCTGGAGAGAAAACAGGATTCGCTGAGTTCATTGATTGACGGAATTTTTTCTCCGATTTTTATTTGCCCTCCATCAATTCCGTTCAGAATAGAATCTACAATCTGCTTGTATTTCGGAACTCTGGAGTTTTCATTGATGTTGATTTCTAATGTTTCGGCCATAATTTTTTACAGATAGGAAATGCAATTCAGTTAAAAAAAAGCTAAAATCAAAAGCGAGTAATAGCTGAAAACAAGATACAAAAATTTGAACTAACAGATTCATGAATGTTTTTTATAATAGTAATAGTTTTAAACTGTTAATTTTCAATTTTTTATAAATTTTATAATGAATAGCTGTAATTTATTGAAAACTCCCATTTCTACCTTCAAGGTTTTTAAATCTTAAAAGTTTCAAATATTTTCCACCCTACAAGCCCCAAACCCTCTAACTCTCTAACTAAAAAAGCCTGCCCCTCCCGGAACAGACTTCAGAAACTATATGAATGTGAAATTTTTTAAGGCATCTTTTTAAAACCCTCCGCTTTTATTTTCCAGCTTCCGTCTTTCGGGAAACCAGGGAATTCTCCTGTCGAAGCGTCCCAACCTTCAAGCATCATTGCAACGGTCGTCAAAACACCACCATTTCCTGGTAGATAAATTCTAAGCCTTTTATCCTGAAAATTATGTCCGTTTTTAAGATAAGTGTTGGTTTGAATGTTCATAAACAAAGCATCCAACGCTTTATTTGGAAGTCCCAGTCTTGCTGCGTTCATTGCAGTCATCGGAAAATCCCAGCCCCAGGTATGTTCCCAGTTCCATCTTTCCCAAACGATATCCAGCGTGTTTTTCATTATTTTTTTATCCAGTTTCGGAGATTCCGGAACCATTCCCAATGCTCCTAAAACAGCAGGGTGGTCGGTCATCCATTTTGGAAATGTGAATGAATCTTTTGCTGATTCTGTCGATAAATAAACCCCATCCTGAACCGGAAGCGGCGCTAATTTATTGATGACATCATCCCATTTTTTATCTCTCGGCTGTCCTAATCTTTCTTTCCATTGCTGAGCAATTTTCAATGACCAATCCCAATACGCCACTTCATAAGTCGGGTTGTAAGTATCTTTAGCAGGGAAAACTTCCTGCGCCGGAATCACGCCTTTTCCTAAATTGTAACGATTTTTTTCCTTGTCATAAGTCGCAAAATCAGCCATAAAATCTGCAGTTGCAAAAATCAGATCTTTATATTTTTCCAACACTTTTTTATCCTTACTATTTCGATATAAAAGTTCTGTCATATAAATAATGTGCGGTTGTTCCCAAATCAAAAATGCAGCAACAGAAGAAGGACTTTCGTTTCCTTCGTTATCCGACATTTTAATCCATCGAACACCTTTGTAGCCTTGTCTTTCGGCTAATTTTTTAGCTTTATCAAAGGTTCTGAAATAATAATCAAGCTGTTTTTCCAAAATTTCCGGTCTTCCCCACAATGCGTAATGAACGCCGTGCCACCAATGCATTTCGGTGTGCGGTTTTCCGTACCAACTGTTGAAGGTCAAGCCCGTTTCCTGAGGTGGATTACTTCCTCCACATTGAACTTTTGTTAAATATTCTGAAAGAATAACTCTTCTTTCCAATTCATTGGCTCTTGGGTCTGTACTTCCTTCAAAATCAACAGCAGCACCACTTTCCCAGAAATTTTTCCAGCCTGGCGTACTTTCTTTTTCAGCGTCAGCGAATAAAGATCTGTTGGATTTCGGACTTTTAGCTGAAAACTCAACACTTAGTTCTACAGTTTTGTTTTTCGAAGAAGGTTCATAAACAAAGTAGTGTTTTCCGGCTTCACGAAGTTTTCCTTCCGTAAAATTAAATTGAGTATAATAATCTGTACTTTGCAACGTATGCTGAATTAAGCCCTGCGTCGGTTTTGAAGAAATGATTTTCGTGGTATGGTCATTTTCATTGCCATAAAAAGCAGCGTCATCCAGAAATTGTCCGGTAGGAGAAGGATAGCGTGCAAAAACTTTCAGTTTCCCTTTAGCAATCAAATCAGATTCAATTTTCACCCCAATTTTATCTGAATTTTGAAAAGAAGCAGTCCAGACTTTTACCGGAATTCCTTCCAAAGAAAATTCGCTGGTGATAATTCCCGTCCACAAATCAATTTTCTGATTGATGTTGGTTAAATCTGAAATTTTCGCTTTCTGACCGTCTTTTTTAATTAATTCAATTCCAATATTTCCCAATTGCAAGCGATGTTGATTAACACGAAAATATTCAACTGCACCTTTGTTGCGTTCAGGTTCTTTGATTTGAACAGAGTATAAAGCTTTTCGCCCGTCGTTATTGAAATCATAAGGCTTTAAAGTTTCCTCAAATTTATAATTTTCTTTATTCGGAAAACTGTTCCACCCCCATTCAGACTGGGTTCCGAGAGAAACTCCATTTTTGTAATATTCAGGAAACGACTGCATTCCTGTGATGTCAACCGTGTAGGCAAATTTTCCGTTTCCAACTGTTAAAGTTGAAAGGGTATCGGCTTTTGTGTTGACCACATTATGTCGCTGAACGACTTTCTTTCGGTCGATTTTTTGAGCATTTAAGGATGAAAATCCAACGCAGAAAATACTCAGATATATTGCAATTTTCTTCATTTTTTAATTTATTTTTTTAGCCACGAGGCTTCGACAGGCTCAGCCTGACAATTCTAATACTAACTGCGTTTTTGCGCTGTCAGACTGAGCTTGTCGAAGTCTTGCATTTTATTTATATCACATTTTTAACCATACTTACAATTCGTGCATTCGTGGCATAAAATCTTACCTCAAAACCGTCGCACTCATCATTCCAATCACTACGTCATTGCTCACGGCTGTTAATTTTATCGATTTTAATTCTTTATTCGCATCAATTGGCAAATCCAAAATTGTTGCAGAACCGCCATCCACCTGACGGTCTGTAAATCCTTTTATGCTTGAATATTTGTTTAAAGTTCCGCCTTTGTACAATTCTCCTGTTTTCAGTTTTACCCGATACGGAATTTTATCATCAGGAATTTCAAATGCAAAATTATCATCAAACAAATCCTGCTCAATCGGCCACCAATTCGTCGGATTTTTCAATTCTAATTCTGAAGTCGAACCGTCAACATACTGAACGGTAATTTTTCCATTTACAATCTGTGACTGCATCGGATTGGTAGAACCCGCCATCAGAAAATAAATTTTCTTTCCTTTCCCTGAAATCGGAATTTCAAGAGAATCAGAATAATTATCCCACTGACTTACAAAAGCAATATTTTTATCTGTTTTATCAATTAAAAATGGAACTCCGAGAAACTCAATTTTGCCATTTTTTCTTTTGTTCATCAATCCGCTGTCATCGATTTGAGCGGTAATTAAAGGATAACACCAGTTTCCGATTCCCTGCCACGGAAGCTGTAAAGTCGGAACTTCAAGTCTTGGTGAAAGGTATTTCTGATTGAAAATTTCGGTTACTTTTTCATTGTATTTTGAAGCTAATGAAATGTTGTTAAACTGCCCTTTATTTTCAATTTCCCAATCGGTGATTTCAATATTTTGTTTGATTCCGTTGTATTCAAGTACGATAGAGTTTGTTCCTTTACTTAAATAATTTATAGGAATTTCAAGTGATGTATTTTGATTTTTCTGAATAGTGAAAGTTTTATTTAAACCATTAACAGAAAGTTTTCCATTAATTGGATTGGATGATTTGGACTGAATCTGCAGTTTTTTATTCACCCATTTTGCTTCCAAAGGAAAACGGATGTCAACATTGATAGGTTGCCACCAACTTGTTCCGTTTTGCTTGAACTGAATAAAGAAAGTTCCTTTTCTTTCTTCTTTAACCAAATCAAACTTTGGGTTAACCACCCCGTCTTCTCCCTTTGGTCGAATCCACCCCTCCAGAGGAGGGGAATTTTTAATCAGTCCTTGTGGGTCGTAGATATTTTTGATTTTCTTTTTTGAATCAAAATTCAATTGAAGATTTTCAGAAATATAATTAGTGAAATCAGTTTGTTCGTTTTTAATTTCTTCGCCCGAATAATTGATTTCGATTTTAAAGTCTTTTCCTTTCGGAGTTTCAAACTGAACAATTGGCTGTAAAATGGAATTTGGTTTAATTTTCCAATCCACTTTCTTTCCATTCACTTTCACAGATTTGATATTGGAATAATTTACAGGAATCTGCATTTCCAACGCCACCGGATTTTGATATTTTGATTTAAATAAATACTCGGTTTTTCTTGAAGTTCTGGTAAACTGATATTCCCAATCAGGAAGTTTCAATTCGGCAGAATTCCAGTCTTTTGGGAAGCCAGGCTTAATGCTGATTTTATTTTCCAGTAAATTCGGATAAACTCCGAAAAGTCCTTCCGTTAAAGTTCTTGAAGCCACACCAATTGGGTCAGCAAAATCACGGTACAATTCTCCACGAAAAGCATCGTAATGAGAAAGCTGTTCAAAGTTCCCCGGACCGATGCCGTAATACATCGACTCAACCAAATTTCCCTTCCAAAGTTGGTACGCATCTTCAGTTCTTCCGGCTTGCCAATATGCCAAAGCGGTCTGTAAATTTTCTGCCAAAGCAACATTATTTATAGACCAATCGTATGGTTGCCAGTTGGTGGTTGCTAACGTAAAATAGTTTTTATTATCAGCACCTTTTACCGTAATCGGAATTTTTGGTGTGTGATTATTGATGTATTGTAAATTCTGATAATCCTCAAACTCATTCAAGATAAATGCATCCGAAACGTGATAAATCGACCAAACTCCTGGTTTGTCGTGAACGATTTGATTACCTAACGCATCTTTATATTCAGAAAAATAACCCTTGTTTTTAATCCAAAGTTCATTTTTCATTGCCTTTAAAATCGCATCAGCTTCCTGCTCGTAAGGTTGAGGATTTTCGCCAATGATTTTTGCCAGTTTTGCCATCTCACGGTTGGCTCTGTAGTTATAGGCTGAAGTGTGTGTTACTTTTCCACCTGAATATTGCAGCGCATCGCTCGCCCAAATTGCGGCATACGCATCATACAAATCGCCACGTTTGAAATTTCGTTTTTCCCAATCCATATGACGAACCATCGTTGGCCACATTTTCTTCAGAAACTCTTGGTCTCCTGTGTAATTGAAATGCGAAAACATCTGGTCAAAAAACACCAGATTCATATCATAATGGTGCGGTTTTGTGTTGTCATTCGGATTTCTGGAAATATATCCGCTTGAAAAAACCGAAGTTCCCATTTTTTCTTCGTGACGGGCAAGATGACGCATCGTATCCATTTCTACAGGGGCGAAATCTGGTTTTAAAACCTGAGAATTGGCGTAGCTTTCAAAATGTTCTTTTGCTCTGTCGTGCCAACTTAATGCGTCGGCCGTGTAAGCGCCACGCCAAGCATTCAACCGCATTCTCCACGCCACGGCACCGTGAAGGAAGGTCGGGCTTTCCCAAATTCCATCCGCTGCAACCGCTAAATTCGCTCCGAAATTATTTAAATCGGCATCCGGAGTTTTAAGCTGAATTCTGTTCGTTAATGTCAAACGGGATTTTTCCGCTTCATTAAATATATTTTTCAACTCTTCATCCGAAAAGTTTTTGTCTGATTTTCCTTTGACAACCTGAATGTAAACCGGTTGTTTTTGAGAAGAATACGAAGCGTAGACAATTGGAGATTTGTCCGTTTTATTTTGAGTAAACTCAGACAATTTTTCCAAAGTCGTCGCATCGGTTTGCTGTAAAGAATTTACATTTGAAAAACTTCCGCTGACCGTTTGATTTTCTTTTTTCTTATTTAAATAATTAAGCTGAAAATGATTTTTATTCAACTGAAACTGATTGTTCAGACAGTATTCAGGCAACAGATAAAATCCGGATTCCGGGTCAGCGCCGATATCGCCATTTCTGCTGAAAGTCGTTCCGCTCGCACCGCCAAAAACTGCATAGATTTTTGATGATGAATCTATATTGACAGTTTCCATTTTTAAAACCAAGCCTTCTTCTTTAGCCTGCGCCAAAACGGTCAATTTTAAAGTTCCGCTACCCAAAATCGGGTCTTTGATTTCATACAACATCGTTCCCGGTCGGTAATGCGTTTCAATTTTATCAGCCTTTATTAATTGTCTAATTGAATTTCCCTTCTGAATAACGAATTGAAGATTTCCACCCATTCCGGGAAGATACAATGCGAATTCCGGCAAATCTCCGGCTTCAACTCTCGACGCACGGTTATCGCCATACAAAGCCCGATTGAATCTGTATTTTCCGTTGACCAACAAAAAATCGCCTTTGTCTTCTTTGTAATGCAGTTCACGCTCGTTATTCTGCCAGTGTTTCGACTGGGAAAACGAAAGTGAAAATGCCGACAAGACAAGAAGTCCGGCGAAAATGGTTTTTTTGCGCATTTTAATTTTTAAAATATTTGATATTCGTTTCTGTCACATCGAATTTTTGAACACTAAGCTTACAAAGATTTTTGATAATCATCTATTAATTTTAGTATCACAAAGCCGCTTCGCTTAAAAAAGCACAACTTTTTACAAGAAATCTTATATAAGCGAAGCGGCTTTGTGGACTTTTAAGCAATATAATTTTTAAAAACATTGTGTTCTTTGTGTTCATTTGCGCAAACTCTGAATAATTTATTTTATGGTTTTAACTCAGTTAATGGCTTTCCGTTAACGGTTACATTTTTCAGTGTTACATTTTTCATATAATCCACTTTGTATGGAATCTGAACGCCAACCATTTTAGCATTAATCATTGTAAAATCAGTTACCGGTGAAGATTCGTAAGCATCAGAAAATACAGCATATTTTCCACCTTTGTCAACGGTTAAATTTTCAACCCAGATATTTCTCATCGTCGGAATATGATTTCCAGGTTTTTCATAATGCATATTGAAACGTACCGCTGCTTCTTTATACGCACCCACTTTTGTGTTGTAGAAAAATACGTTTTCGATGATTCCACCACGGCTTGAGCTGGTTTTAATTCTTAAAGCACGGTCAAGATTCTTGCTGTCCATCACGTTTCCGATGGCGTAAATATTTTTTGCTCCACCTGCAATTTCGCTTCCGATTACAACACCGCCGTGACCGTCCTTCATCTCGCAGTTTTCGATGATGTGGTTTTCGGCAGGTCTTCCGATGTCTCTTCCGTCCTCATCTCTTCCGGATTTGATGGCGATACAGTCGTCTCCTGTGTCAAAATAAGAATCTTTAATCCATACATTTTTACAGGCTTCGGGGTCGAAACCGTCGTTGTTTGGTCCATGGCTGATGACTTTTACTCTTTCAATCAAAACATTTTCACACAAAACAGGATTCAGATTCCACATCGGAGAATTTTTCACCAAAACATCCGCCATATAAAAGTTTTTAGACTTGTAAGGCTGAACGAAATTTGGTCTTAAATACCATCCGTCGCCAAAAATTCTTTGTCTCGCAGGCGTTCTGTTCGCCATATATTCGTGAAGTTTGGCTCTTGCAGGGTTTTGTCTTCCCGGACGTGATGTGTTGTACCCATATTTTGTAGCACCACACCAAAACCACCAGTTGTCTAAATCTGAATTTCCATCCAAAGTTCCTTTTCCGGTAACGGCGATATTTTCTTCCTCATAAGCGTAAATCAAAGATGAATAATTCATACATTCCATTCCTTCCCAACGGGTGAAAACGATAGGGTAATCATTACTGTCCTGACTGAATAAAATTGTTGAACCATCAGTTAAGTGTAGGTTGACATTGGATTCCAAATAAATTGCACCCGTTAAAAAGACTCCGTTTGGAACGACAACTCTTCCGCCACCTTCAGCACTGCATTTTTCAATCGCTTTTTTGAAAGCTTCCGTATTTTTTGTTTTTCCGTCCCCAACTGCACCGAAATCTGTAATTAAATAATCTGCTTTTCTGAATTTTGGAGCTTTGATTTGTTTCTTTAAAGCTTTGATTTCTTTTAAAGGTTGTGTTGCGGAAGTCCACGGTTTGTATTGAGCCGATAGCGATATTGATATTAGAAATGCGAAGAGAATTAAGATTAGCTTTTTCATAATGTCTGCAAGTTGTTTAGTTTAAAAGAAAGTTCTGTATTTTAATAATTTCCTTTTATTAATCGCAATCTAAAATAATTGAAATAATAAATTATCCTGCACTGTCGGTTTATTAATTTTTTGTAATCGATTGCATAGTTTCAAAGATAATTAAACTATTGAAATTAAAATTTAATTTTAAAAAGCTGCGTTTTGACTAAGAATTTGACGTTTTCCTAATGCATCATTTTTCTGGTATAAACCGAAACAAAGATTGAATGCATGAAAATTATGACCCAGATTTGATAAACATATTTAATAATTTTTAAAGATTAGATACCACATCTGCTTACCTAAATTATGTTTAGCATACAATTTGTTTATAGACAAGTATCTAATAATTTTTTTTAAAACAGGATAGAAGATCAAAATTATTGTATACATGAGTCAGGCTGTTGTTAAGGAGCAATAATCTTTTTTAATCGTAAGTACATCCCTTTTTTAATTATGCATTAGTACCATGAAGAGGGATATTTATACAGATTATAAAATGCCTAATGAAAACAAAGAACTCAAAAAAGTATACAGATAGTGAACTGTATCTTTTAATACAACAAAAAGATAAAAGAGGTTTTGATCAACTCTATAATCAATACTCTTGTATGCTATACGGATTAGCCCTACAGTCTGTTCGCTCACGAGAATATGCTGAGGAAATCACGACATTAACTTTTGAGAATGCGTGGAAATCTATACAATCATACAATCATGAAAAAATGAAGTTGCATATGTGGATGGTTTGTCTTTTGATCACGAGTACCAAAGATTATCTTTCTAAAAAAAGTTTGTCTTATACTTTTAATACTGATAATTTCCCTAATTTTTCTTTCGACATTATTCAGGAAAAAGCCTGTTAAGTTTCTATCTTATATACTACCGAATTCAATATCGAAAATATTTCCGCTTGAAAGAAAATTTCAACTAAATAATAGAAAAAACTTATCATACTCACAGAAGATATTATTAAAACCTCAGATGTACTATATTGAATTTGTTTTTTATATTTATTAAGATTACTTCCACTGTTTTTCAAGTGTTCTGAAATTTTGAATAGTCGGCAAAGGTTTTATAAGCAATTTTTTTTCTTCTTTCTTCAGAATATTTCCTGAACCCAAAGCTTGTGTGATTTCTGTTTTTATACCTTTTAAAAGATCAAATTCAACTTCGGTTGTATAATCTTTACCACCCCAGATTACTGATGAAAAATTGACTAATTCAAAGTTTCCTTTATTGAATTTAAATTTATCCTGATAATGAAAATCTTTTATTTCAGAATCGATAACCAAATATCCATCTTCAATAAATGCATACGGAATTTGATCTCCACCATATTTTCCGTTTGGATATTGTGGATTGAAGATATTTGTGGACGAAAAGAATAATTTGAATTCTCCGTCAGATTGTTGAAAATAGATCTCTAATTTGAGTGGCTGATTTACATCAACGGTATCCATCAAAATCACAGTTTTATCTGGTAATCCGTCTTGATTGAGATCACCGAATTCTTCTCGTATCTGTATAATGAAATGATCAGTATTTCCTTTTTGTTGAGCCATTGAAACAAAAGAAATAAGGACGAATAAGATTAAAATTATTTTTCTCATTAATTAAGTTTACAAAAGAACGAGTTGTTCTGAAAAATTCAGAATATTTTTGGTTAGTACCTTATCAAAGGTAATATTTTATCTGTTTTGTCCGCTCTTTAATCTCTATTTTTGCACCATCATTTTATTTCAATTTAATACAGACAATTTCACTTGAATAATCTAAAATATTACTTAGCTGCAATACTTGCATTTTCTATTTGGGGAACATTTAGTTTGGTTTTAAAGCCACTGCATTCATACCCATCACTGGATATTCTTTTTTATCGTGTCTTCAGCTGTGCCATTATTATGACGGTAGTTTCTGTAGCTTTCAAAAGAGAAAAAATAAAGAATAATGTAATTTTTTTTAAGTCTCTACCGAAAAAGAGCAGAAGAGAAATGATTGTTTTAAATGTTGGAAGCAGTATTTTGTTGACAGCAAATTGGTTTTCATTCATTTATGTGATGAATCATGTAAGTGTGCGGGCGACTTCTGTAGCTTATTTGGTTTGCCCGATTATTACCACCATACTTGCTTATTTTCTGCTGCGTGATAAATTGTCAAAAATGCAATGGCTATCGGTATTTCTGAGTTGTATAGGGTGTGTGTTTCTTTCTTATGCCAATATGATTGATATGTTTTATAGCAGTCTAATCGGTTTTACTTACGCTGCTTATTTGATCAGCCAAAACAAAAATACCAAGTTTGATAAGTTTTTGGTTCTCAATTTTCACATACTCTTATCAGCGTTTATTTTAATTCCATTTTTTCCAGCTTTCTCAGGACCGATTCCTACAGATTTTAAATTTTATTTCTATGTTGAAATCATCGCTGTACTTTACACCATTGTTCCATTATTGCTGAATTTATTTGCATTAAGCGGAATAGCTTCGTCAAAAGTAGGAATGATTTTAAATATCAATCCTATAATCGCTTTTGTATTGGCTGGAGTTGTTTATCATGAGCCTTTGGGTATTTTGCAGATATTTTCTTATGCACTTATTTTCTTGGCTGTGATTGTATTTAATGGCAACCAGATCTTTAAAATAAAAGATTCAAACGTAAATTAATTTTAAGTATTTCTAAATCAATTCACGTTTGAATCGATAATAATTATTTTATTTAAATTAATCTTCATCCATCAACATCTGAAATCTTTCAGTAAAAAGCCCGACATGATAGCCATCCATTAAGGCATGATGCCCATGAATTGAAACGTTCATTGTTTTAATGCCATTTGCATCCATCATTTTTCCAAATGAAATTTTCGGGCAGCTGTCTGAAATAGAAAATTTTCT
Organism: Chryseobacterium sp. C-71; assembly: GCF_020911865.1. Lineage (NCBI taxonomy): Bacteria > Pseudomonadati > Bacteroidota > Flavobacteriia > Flavobacteriales > Weeksellaceae > Chryseobacterium > Chryseobacterium sp. C-71. The sequence goes on along the minus strand of NZ_CP087131.1, from coordinate 834,372 downwards.
TGCATGTGAAATCGAAGTAAAATTTAACCAAGGAACAGCAGAAAAATGAATAACATTATCTCCTCCTTTTGCCGGAAGCAAGGTATTGGATGATTTCACCCTTTCAATTTCGTTTTTGGCTATTTTTTGAAAAACAGACTCATCAGAATCAAAATCGATATATGAAAAACCAAAAGTATTGTTTGGACGGTTGATTGTTGCTGAAGCGTGAATAACATCATAAAGAAATGGCTTATTTTCAACAATTCGATATCTGAAATTTTCAATTTCATTAGCCGCTTTTATGGCTCTGTAAAGATAATAGAGGAAAAACGATTGATTTTTTTCTTTGGCAGCTTGGTAAGCTTTCGTACAATCTACGCTCACCGTTGTTCCGAAAAAAGGCTCTTCAAACTGAGAGAAAAAAAGGTATTGTTCTTTACGATCCCATTCGTTGATTGTTATTAATGTCTTCATTTTTATTATTTATTATTGTTATTTCGAAAAAAAAAAATTGATTGTTTTTCTATATTTGCATGTTTTACAGCAGCAAAATTCTTAAATACCCAAAACAATAAAAAGGACATTTGTCCCTGACATCAAATGTTAAGAACCAATCAGTCATTTTTGGCTTATGTAAGTGATCTTTATGAGAAGCAAAACCGCAAAGAAGATATTATTGTAAGATCTTTTGAGGCAGGGGAGTTACTGGTATCTCAAAATGAAGAGGTTAACAAGGTAATGCTTTTGAGAGAAGGTATTGTAAAATGCAGTCTGACTGAGAAAAACCGGAAAGAATATATCCTTGAATTTTCCGGCAGTGGAGAAATTATTGGCGAGTTAGAAAGCATTCGTGAAGTAAAAGCATTATGTACGATTGAAGCACTGACAGCGGTAAAAGTTTATTCCATCTCAATTCCTTATTTCAGAAAACTTTTAAAAGAAGATATTGTTTTCAATTGGTTTTTGTTAAATGTTTTTGCAGAACGCATATCCAATACTTCATCGCGCGCCTCGTACCAGCAACTTTACACAGTGGAGGAAAGTCTAAACAGGTTATTAGAACTTCAATCTGAACAGGACATAAAAATTTCGAAAGAAAATATGGCAGCCTATCTTGGAGTTTCGGTGAGAAGCTTAAACCGAAGCCTAAAGAGTATGTTGAATAAAGATGAATAGTTTTCTCAAAATAACATTATTACCTACTTTCATCAAATTCTTCCTTTGTAATTGCAAAAACATCCATTTCTTTATGATTGTAAATTGTCTTTTTATACAAAGTCATTCCGTTTTTTGCGGCGACTTTCTTGGAGTTTTCATTTTCCGGAAAAATCATTGAGATTAATCGATCATGAAAATTATTTTCAAAAGCAAATTCTTTACATTTCATAGCACTTTCAAGCGCAAAACCTTTTTTTCTGAAATTGGGAAGAATAGAATAGGCGATTTCAAGTTCAAATTTATTTTCGATTTCCCGTACCAAAAGTCCGCATTGACCGACTAACTGATTGGTTTCTTTGGAGATGAGAGCGTTTTGCCCGCCGAGATCATTTTCATAACGATGAAAAGTCCATTCAAACCCATTCTTCGGCATTTTTAAACTCAGACATCCCAAGAAGCTTTGTAGTTTCTTCATCCTTAAATAGTTCCATCCAAATTTCAAAATCAGAATGTTCCAATTTTCTGAATCTGAGTCTGTCGGTTTCCTGATGGGTTAAGAGAAATTTCATTGTTAATGATACTTAGAATGTTTATAAATCTACCAAATTTAGATTATAAATCACTAATTAAGCCATTTATCAATGAGTTTTTATAGAAGAAAGGGGTGATTTTTAAGATTTAAATTAAATAATTCACGTTTAACATTAAATTTTTTCATCAATGTTAGGCTGGATGCATCTGAAAACATATATTTGCACCCTAAATTTTTATAGACATGAAAGAACTTATTGAAAAAATCAACGCAGAATTCGAAGCGTTTGCAACTGAAGCAAACCAACAATCAGAAAAAGGAAACAAGGCAGCGGGTACTAGAGCTCGTAAATCTGCTTTAGAATTGAGCAAATTGTTCAAAGAATTCAGAAAAGTTTCTGTAGAAGAATCTAAAAAATAATACAGACTCGGCCGGCTTTTTTAGCCGGCTTTTTTTTAACTCAATTTTTCAAAGTTTTATTTACTTTAGGTCTTCGTTTCATCACAGACAAATAAGATGATGTAAAAGCAGAGAGACTTTTGTAACCTACTTTAAAGGCAATTTCGCTTAATGTGAATTGTTTCGAATCAATCAGTTCTACACTTTTCACAATTCTGATCAACTGAATATATTTCTTCAGGCTGATTCCAGTTTCAGATTTAAAAATTCTTTGTAGACTTCTTGCAGACATATTTCCTTTTTCAGCTAAATCTTCAATACTTAAGTGCTGTTTAAAATTGACATTAATAAAATTGCAAACTGCCGTCAGCCTCGAATCTACAGGCGCCGGAATCTGAAGGAAATTAGTTTCATTGCAAAAATTAGGTAGACTTGTGAGAATTGCGTTCATAAAAGTACTTTGTTCTGCATCTTCAGTCAGCAATTTGTTCCATTTTGAAGCGTAAAGCAGCATTTCTTTTAAAACCGGAGGTGCCGGAAACACATGTACTTCTTTGTAGAAATTATTCTCTAAATCTTTTTTAAATAAAACAACCATCAGCTTTACAGTTTCAGATTCTGAAGTAATTCGGTGTTTTTTTGAACCTGGAATCCAAATAACATGATTCTGAGGTACGAGATATATTTTTTGATCAATATGAAAATACTGATAACCTTCTTCTACAAAAGTAAGCTGAGAACGTTCGTGAAAGTGCTCATAATCATCATGCTTCCAGTCTTGTTCGTACCAAACATAGATGTCTTTATCAACAGAATCAGAAAAATATCCCGGAAGATCTTCCGATAAACTGCATTTGGTTTTGGCGTTTTGCATATTGTTTTTGGCAAAATTAATGAAAATAGCCTTCTTAATTTTGTACCATCAATTATTTTAAAATTTTCATGAAAAAGACAAAAGGAATTTTTACATTCATTCTTTTATTTTTAATCACAAATATTATGCTGGCACAAGACAATAAAACAAAAGTATTGGTTTTGATTCATTCAGATAATGGCGGAACTTACGAACTGGCAAAAGAGATTTCTAAAGGAATTGAAACTGATGGAAACACCAAAGCAACCATTAAACTTGTAAAATCATCATCACATGAAAAGTTGAAAGATATTCCGGTTGCAACGGTTGACGACTTAGCTTCGTATGACGGAATCGCCTTTGGTTCACCCGTTTATTTCGGAAATATAAGTACCGGAATGAGCGAATTTCTTGCTAAAACGGTTGATCTATGGACGCATCATGAGTTGGAAGGAATGCCTGCAACCGTTTTTATGTCTGCAGGAAGCGGAGCAGGAAACGAACTGGCTGTTCAGGCATTTTGGAACAGCCTTGCAGTTCACGGGATGGTCTTGGTTTCAAACGGTATTCGTGGTAATGACAAAATAGATTCTACGATTCCGCAGGGAAATACGGTATTGGGAGTAACGAGTTTAGCTTCAGTAAAAAATGTGCAGCGGCCAAGTGAAAATGAAAAGACTTTAGTCAGAATTCAGGGTGAGAATTTTACGAAAGTTGTCTCAGCATTGAAAGGTACTTTTCAAAAGAAAGTTATGAAGGAAGCTTTAAAAACAGAAACTGTTGATGCAGTTTTAAAAAAGAAAAACATCATGCTGCCCAGCGTTCCAAAGCCTGCAGGAAATTATCAGCCGTTTGTAAGATCAGGAAATTTGGTTTTCATTAATCAGGTGGCTTTGAAAGACGGTAAAATTTTACATCCGGGGAAATTAGAAGTTTCAGTTGATGAAAATCAGGTGAAAGAAGCTACAAAACAGACGATGCTGAATGTTTTGGCAGTGTTGAAAGAAGCTGTGAACGGAGATTTAGACAAAGTAAAAAAAGTTGTTCAGCTCACCGGAATTTTCAATACAAAAAACGACTACACGAAACATGCAGATTTGATGAATGTCGCTTCAGATCTTGCAGTGGATGTTTTTGGTGAAAAGGGAAAACATGCAAGAGCTACGTTGGGTGCTTCATCAATTCCTGTGAATTCTTCGGTAGAAATTCAGGCCATATTTGAGGTTGAATAAGTGTAGAAAACCGTTAAAGAAAATTAAATATTCACAAATAATATTAAATATATCAAACTGCATTGAAATGTAACCTGTTTTGAATTTATATTTGCTCCGCTAATAACCAATAGCGGAGTTTATTATGAAACATATTTCTTATCTGTTTGTCTTTTTATCAGCAGTTCTTTCTGCTCAGAAAATCCAGATTGTCGATTCTGAAAACGGTCAACCAATCGCCAATGCAAGGATTCTTTTACCAAATCAATTGCTTTATACCAACGAAGATGGTTTTGCACCTGTCGATGAGAGTTCTAAAGATTTTGAAGTTTCTGCGTCTGGTTTCAAAAAAGAAAAGATTAAGAACTTTAGCTCTGTAATCAAGCTTCAGCCTGCTTTTAAAGATATTGAAGAAGTGAAAATCGTCAGTGTAGATATCAAAAAGCTTTTTGAAGATGTTTTTAAAAATTATCACAAACGTTATTATGATGAGCCTTCGATATACGATGTGGTGATGAAGCAGAAGGCTTTTGATAATAATAAGCTCCATTTTATGTCCATTTCTGAAGCTAAATTATGGAGTAAAACCAATTCGTATAATTACAAAGACGGTTATAATAAAAAATATGACGACATTCTGCAATTACAGCTTAATAATGTAAAATACCTCAAAATAAATAAATCTGACAGTGTTTTTTCTGCCAAAGTAGAAGAGTTTAAGCATGAATATATGGGGAATTATTTCTTTAATTATGAGCTGAATCGAACCCTTACGAACATAAGGTCTCACCAGGCAAAATATTCAGGAACATTAGTTTCAGAGGAAGATGGTGAGCAGTTGATCAGCTTTAAAATAAAAACTATAAGAGGCACCAAAATAGAGGGGAATTTGAAATATAATACAGCAGACAAAGTGATTACGTTTTTTGTGGCAAACTATGCGATGGATGATTTACCTATCGAAAAAAAGGTTTCAACAGACGGAAGATCGTTTGATTATAAATATGGAAATGCTATTCTTACCTTCGATTTTTATAAAAAAGACGGTCTTTATGTACCTGCTTTAAATAAATTTGAAACTGATAATTACACGATGTTTTACAAAGACGAAACTCATGTGAAAAAGGCAATGCGAGAGATTGTGTACAACACATTTGCGAAGTCTGATAAAAAAGGATTAGACCCAAAAGTAGATTTTGCTAAAAGCATTTGGGAAAATATTCCTGTAAAAGACGATAAAGAATCAACGGTTTTACTCTCAAAAGAAGAGCAGGAATTCATCAACCAAAAATAATATCCTATGAAAAATTTAGTTGTAATAGCTTTTATCTTTTCGGTTTTTTTATCTAAAGCGCAGACGTATCGTTTCATTTATGATGTGGAATACAAAAAAGATTCGACGCAAAATACCACCGTTAAAGAAAATTATCATTTGGATATTGAATCTGAAACAATGAAATATTATCCTCGTGATTTTTTTATAGGAGATTCTTTGGTGACCAATAATCTGCAGATCGCAAACGGAACCAGATTCAATACTTCTCATATTATCACACATCAAATTGGTTCAGCAGACTATGATTATTACGATGTTCTCGAAAATGTGGTATTGAAACTTGCGTCAAAAAACATTCAGGATTGGAAGCTTACTGACGAAAAAAAGAAGGTGAAAGATCTCAATTTACAAAAAGCAACCACCAGTTGGGGCGGAAGAAACTGGATTGCCTGGTTTACTGCTGATATTCCGTTTCAGGAAGGGCCATATAAATTCCACGGACTTCCAGGTTTGATTGTAGAATTGTTTGATGATAAAAATGATTACAAATTTGAACTGGTAAAAACTCAAAAGATTATAAAGCCTGTTAAGAATACATACATCGATTATATGTTGGGAAATAGCGTCTCGGTAGATGATCAAAAATACAGAGATTCTAAGTTGAAATATTATGACTCGCCCGTTAATTATTTGAGAAATGCAACGCAACAAACCCGATCAAATGATGAATTTTATCTGAACGATGGAACCCAAGTAGGACAGACTAACTCGCGTGAAGTCAATGAAAGATTAAAAGAATCCATAAGAAAATATAACAACCCGATTGAGCTCGATAAAGCGATAAAATATCCTCTATAGTTTATTGATAGTGATTAATGTGTAACTAGCAATAATTGAAAAATTCGTTATGTTATCACATCTAGTAATGATATTGTTATAATAGAATCTGTGCAAATCTGTATCATCTGTTGGATAAATAAAATTAACTTCCCGCTGATAACACAAATTTGTACAGATTTTTTTTTGTTTAAAAATGACGATTTGAAAATTGACAATCATGAGCTTTAAACATTAATAGAATATTTAAGAATTTTAATTTTCATCAAATAACTTTATCTTTATGCCAATCAATAAAAAGTATGAAGATAAACACCTTTTTTGCAGTTCCTGTAGTCGTTTTGGCGAGCCAGTTTTGCCATGCGGAATCCACCGTTCAGAAATTAAATCCTATTGTTGAAAGTATTGTCAATGAAACGAATAATCATTCTCAGCTGGAAGATATGGCATTCGAATTATTAGACGGAATCGGGCCACGTTTGGTCGGAACTCCCGAAATGCTTAAATCGAATGAATGGACAGCCGATAAATTAAAATCATGGGGAATCGATGCAAAACTTCAGCAATTCGGAACCTGGAAAGGCTGGCAAAGAGGAACGACTCATGTTGATATGGTGTACCCAAGAATGAAGTCGCTTTCGGCAACACAGTTAGCTTGGAGTCCTTCCACCAAAAAAGCTGTGGAAGCAGAAGTTATTGTTCTTCCTAAAGTGTCTTCGAAAGCAGAATTCGATCAGTGGCTTCCTTCAGCAAAGGGAAAAATTGTTTTGATGGCGCAGTATCAGAAAATAGGTCGTTCGGATGAGCAGATCAAAGAATTTGCAACTCCTGAATTATATGAAAAATTAAAAGCCGAAAAAGAACAGGCTGCAAAAGACTTCCGTGATTATGTAAAGAATATTGGTTATGATAACAATACGCTTCCTGAATCTTTAGAAAAAGCAGGAGCGGCGGGAATTGCGATTTCAAACTGGACTGGAATTATGGGTGCCAATCGTATTTTCGGAGCAAAAACTTCCAAAATCCCGATGTTTGATATCGATGTGGAAGATTACGGAATGCTCTACAGAATGGCTGAAAAGGGAACGAAGCCCAGAATCAAGGTTGATGCACAATCTAAAGTTCTTCCTGATGCCAAAACATTCAACACCTTTGGGATGATTAAGGGTTCAGAAAAACCTGACGAATATATAATACTTTCAGCTCACTTAGACTCTTGGGACGGAGCTCAGGGTGCAACAGACAACGGAACGGGAGTTTTAACAATGCTTGAAACGATGCGAATTCTAAAAAAATATTATCCGAATCCTAAGAGAACTATTGTTGTAGGATTGTGGGGAAGTGAAGATCAAGGATTAAACGGTTCAAGAGGTTTTGTGGCAGATAATCCTGAAATCATCAAAGGAACTCAGGCAGTTTTCAATCAGGATAACGGAACGGGACGAGTAATTAATATTGCAGGTCAAGGCTTTGTAAAATCTTATGATTATATTGGAAAATGGCTGAATGCAGTTCCTAAAAATGTACGTGACCATATCAAAACAGATTTCCCGGGAATGCCTGGTGGAGGAGGTTCTGACCACGCTTCATTCGTTGCGGCAGGAGTTCCCGGATTTTCTTTAAGTTCATTAAACTGGGGATATTTCGGGTATACTTGGCATACCACGAAAGATACCTATGATAAAATTGTTTTTGATGAGGTTAAAAATAATGTGATTCTTACCGCAACTTTAGCTTATATGGCATCAGAAGATCCTGAATTTACGAGCAGAGAACGCAGAGCAATGCCATCAGATGATAAGGGAGACATCACAAAATGGCCGGAAGTAAAAGAACCGAGAAGAGATTCTAAAGATTTTAAATAAAACAAAAAGTAGCCTGATTTTCAGGCTACTTTTTTTGTTCTAACAGTTTTTTGATTTCCAACAACTGACTTTCTTTTATGGTATAAGTATGACAAAGTTTATTGTTCATGTGCATACTTAAATCTGTTCTAAAACGTGTTTGAGTTCCAAATGCTACATTTCTAGTGGTGTGTTCTGAGAATTTGGGATAAAAATTTGCCAGACAAAGAAAATTTCTTTTTAAAGATTTTGAGATTTCCGGATAATTTCCATAATCATCAATTACTTTTATTTTAAAAATTTTCTTACCTAAAGTTGTTCCCCAAAGGGTTTCGGTGATACTTCCGAATATTATAACTAAAGGAATTGAACCAATGAAGGAATAAATTATAGGTAGGTGAAAAATAAAATATAAAACTAAAAAGAACAGTATCATATCAATAAATTTTGCAACTTGTCTTTTTTGGTCACTGCCATAAAAATCTATTTTGTAAGGCAAATCATATTCAAATTCATTATAAATACGTCGACCTTCCGAATCAAAATTTCGTGTTGCTCTGCGAGTCGTTTTTCTTTCTGTGAGTTCTGAAATTCTCATAACTTCTGATTACAAAATCATACTCAACTGAATCCTCTTCCTCGCCTCATCCACTTCTGTTACTCTCACCTGAACGTGCTGATGCAATTTCACCACTTCATTCACATCAGAAACAAAACCGTCTTTCAATTGTGAGATATGAACCAGTCCGCTTTCTTTAATTCCCAGATCAACAAAACATCCGAAGGCGGTAATATTATTGACAATTCCCGGTAGAATCATTCCGATATTTAAATTTTTAATGCTTTTTACATTCGGATCAAATTCAAAAACTTTAGCGGCTTTTCTCGGATCTAAACCAGGTTTTTCAAGTTCTTTTAAAATATCTTTTATTCCTAAAATTCCGATGTCTCCGGTAATATATTTTTCAGGTTGAACCAAAGCAATTTTCTCTTTATTAGCGATAAGTTCATCGGTTTTTATACCTAAATCTTTTGCCATTTTTTCAACAATTCCGTATGCTTCAGGGTGAACGGCTGAATTGTCTAAAGGATTCTTTGAATTGGTGATTCTGATAAATGCTGCAGCCTGCTGATAGGCTTTCTCTCCCAACCTCGGAACTTTCTTTAATTGTTTTCTTTCTTCAAAAGCTCCGTTTTCAGCTCGGTAATTCACAATGTTTTCAGCCATTTTTTCACCAATTCCCGAAACGTAACTTAATAGTGATTTGCTTGCCGTATTTAAATTAATTCCAACTGAATTTACGCATCTCATCACGGTAGAATCCAGCTCGTTTTTAAGCTGAGTCTGGTCTACATCGTGTTGATATTGCCCCACACCGATTGATTTTGCGTCAATTTTAACCAACTCTGCCAAAGGATCAGAAAGTCTTCTTCCAATAGAAACCGCACCACGAACCGTCACATCAAAACTTGGAAATTCATCTCTCGCAATTTTACTGGCTGAATAGACGGAAGCTCCGGCTTCAGAAACTACAAAAACCTGCAAAGGTTTATCGAAAGCAATTTTTTTAATGAAAAATTCAGTCTCACGGCTTGCAGTTCCGTTTCCGATAGAGATCGCCTGAATATTGTAAGCATTCACCATAGAACGGATTTTCTTCATCGCCATTCCGCTTTCGTTTTGCGGAGCGTGAGGGTAAATCGTTTCGTTGTGTAGTAAATCTCCTTTTTCATCCAGACAAACAACTTTGCAACCACTCTTATAACCAGGATCGATGGCTAAAATTCTTTTTTCACCCAAAGGTGGAGCGAGTAAAAGCTGGTCTAAGTTTTCAGAAAATATTTCAATCGCTTTTTTGTCCGCTTTTTCTTTAGCTTCATGTAAAGTTTCATTTGAAATTGCGGGTTCTAAAAGTCTTTTGTACGAATCTTTAATGGCTAAAGAAATCTGTTCTGAACTTACGTTTCTTGATTTGATGATGGCATTTTCTATAAAATAAATTGCTTCATCTTTATCAATTCCGATATTGGTTTTTACAAAACCTTCTGATTCTGCTCTCAGCACGGCCAGAAGTCTGTGTGAAGGCGTTCTGTTGAGACTTTCTTCCCACTCAAAATATTGAGAAAACTTCTGCGCTCCCTCTTCATCTTTCTTGGCTTTTACCAATTTAGAGGAGATGATTGCTTTACGCTGAAAAAGTCGACGGAGATTTTTACGGACGTACATATTTTCGTTGATCCATTCTGCCATGATGTCTCTCGCTCCCTGCAAAGCTTCATCTTCAGATGGAACCAGATCATTTAAATATTTTGAAACCAAATGCTGCAGATCATTTGCTTTTTGGCTCATAATAATTTTGGCTAAAGGTTCTAAACCTTTTTCTTTAGCAGCATCAGCTTTGGTTTTTCTACGCTTTTTGAAAGGTAAATACAGATCTTCAAGCTCTTGTATATCAAAACTTTCTTCAATTCTGGTTTTTAATTCTGAGGTTAAAGCATCTTGCTCTTCAATCGATTTTAAAATACTTTCTTTTCGCTTTACAATTTCTTCAAACTGTTTATTTAATTTAAAGATACTTTCAATCGCAACCTCATCCAAATTACCTGTCGCATCTTTTCGATAACGAGAAATAAACGGAATGGTGCAGTCTTCAGATAGTAATTTTAAGGTAGCGTTAATGCTTTTTTCGGATAAGTTGAGGGAGCTTTTAATGTATTCAGTAGTATTCATTCTTCATTTTTGGAAGTGCTAAAATACTGACTTTTTTAGACTATTAAAATTTGAATGTAAACAAAAAACCAATCACAGAATGTAATTGGCTTTTAATGATAAAATTGAATTATTTTAAAATATCGTTGAAGTAGAGTGGGGTATCCGTTTCTTCATCAAATCCGATAATGATGACTTTAAAACTTTTTGCATCATCGTTGTTGTAGAAATTTATTTTTGTAGACTCTTTCGGTTGATTCGGCAGATAAGGATTCCAGTATAAAGTACTGCGACTGTCTTTGGAAAGACTCTGAGCGTCTATGTCGTTATATATTTCATTTTTAAAAGGTTCTTCCTTGTCATAGCCTTTTAAAGTCATGTCTTTCAAAATTTTTGATCCATTATCAGGAACAGAACCGGTAATTCCACCTCGGCGTGTGTAGATGATGATCGCTCCGTTCCCGCCACCTGAACTCCCTGAGAACATTCCTCTGATCACTTTGATCATGGCAACATCCGAAACAGATATGGAAGAAATTAGGGAGGCATCAGCCCTCATCTCGTCAAGAAAAAGTTCTACAGGACCGCCACGCATGGTTGCAGTGGCATTTATCCCTTGCGAACTAATCTGTAAACCGGGAACTCTGCCCTGTAGCCACTGAAGAATGTTGATTGCTCCTGCGCCATTATTGTCATTGACAAAATCAAACACCATTTCGTTGGCACTTTTAAATAAAGGGCTACTTAATGCCTCATTCAGTTTTTGTGTTTTGTTTCTTCTGTCACCTTTTATTTTTACCTCTTCAATATCCGTTATTTTTTCATTGATAAATTTTTCAGAGGTTAAATTCGCAACAGATTTAGCTACTTTTTCAGTAACTTCTTCCCCCTGAATTCTGTCTGTAAGTATCATTCTACTATATGGTAAATCTTTTCGAAGTGGTACAAAACTGAAATCTGGCTGGAAGTAAACCTGTGTACTGCTTATTGCTGCTTTATCTTTTGAGTTGAGTTGATAAGAGAATTTCATGGTATCTTCAAAAGCCAGATTATTTAACGAAAAAAGTCCGTTGGAATCAGTTTTTATCAGATTAAACTTCATCCCTGCTTCGGGCATTTTAAAAATTAAATTAAGCTCCGAATTGGCTGCAGGTTTTCCCTGTGACATCACTTTCCCTTTATACGAAATATACGATTGAGGTTTATTTTTGATCAGCGGATAATTTCCGGATATGATGTTTTTCCATTCAAATCTTTTGTATTTTTCAGATATTAAAAGAGCATCTAAAGCCTCAGAATTATTATTTTCAACAAAGTACTGTGCAGGTTTGAAGATGTGTGAGCTGAAATCTCCGCTTATCCATAGACTGCTTAATAAACTATTTTCCTCTTCTGAACTACTATCTTCAGCGTCTATCACTAGAGCGCTATAAGAGTTGTAGTGTGTATTGTTTGCAATAGTTATAGAGTTTTTACTACGACTAGAGGTGTTGATTGCATTTGCAAGAACAGGTTTCTTAATATTTAAAACATTGGGCTGTACAAAACACAAACGCTGTGCAACTACATTTTCATTAGCATCAAATACTGTGAGCTGTAAGATTCCGTTAATCAGTTTATCTGCAGGTATCGAAAACGTTTTGCCCGACATTTTTTTAATCTCAGCGCGGTAAACCATCTGATTATTAATTGTGCCTAAGATTTTGTATGATTGATCTTCCGCAATATTTTTTGATGTAAGAGAATATTTTACAGCAGTATCTGTACTTTCAACATGCAGACTTAATCCCGAAGTCGCCACTTGAGGCAGGTCGACTATTAATGTTTTTCCTGCTTTATCTTCTACAATGAGCTGATATTGTTTCCCGGCTACTGGCGTAATGCCAAATGATCCTACATTTTGGTCAAAACCTTTGAATTGTGCAATCGCTACATCAGGTTTTCCTGTTTCAACAACAGATCCGCTCCATTCTGATGGCGTCACCCCTTTTGACTGAAGTCTTACAGCAAATTTTGTAGGGATACCGTCAACAAATGTTCCGCTTTCGGGATGTACAGTGGCAGACCAAATAGCTTCAGTGTTCGGTTGGAGTTTTTTGAGTGAAGCAGGATTGTATATTGAAATAGGTTGTAGATAATTGAAATCATCACTAAAGTTAGTCATCCATGTGGTATAAGCTCGGATGAAATAAACATCTTCCTGTAAAGTATTGGCTAAAGAAAAACTTCCGCTTCCTTCACCTTTCAGAAGAGGAACCATCTTTTTGTCAATTAACTTTTTATTATTGTCATACAGCTCTACAAAAAGAGAAGTGGAAATATTGGAACGGTTATATCCATCAAAAACGAATGATTTAAACCAAAGATTTTCTCCCGCTACATAATGATCTTTGTTCAATAGGAGGTGGATTTTTTCCTGCGGATATTCCTGTTCAAATTTCTGAATAGCTTTTTCAGCTTTGTCTTGTGCATAAGAGATGCATCCGGCTGATAAAGTAAGTACAAGGGCAATTCTTTTTAAGAATAAACTACTCATAGTGCATTGTGTTTTTAAAATTTTTCAAAAATACATTTTTTTCTTACTCTAGAGAAGTAAATGGTATTAACTGTGAGTTTTTTTGAATTCTTAGTAATGTTGCTGAAGTGATTATCGCAGCCTATGAGAAAAACATTCAAGGCGAGTTGCCCCGCCTTGAATGTTTTCACAACTCTGATTTTCAACATTAATTAAATTTTCAAGCTGTGATCAATCTCGAAGATAATAATTTTTGAAAGTTTAATAAAAATCAAGGAATAATCTTATCAAAATAAACCGGCGTATACTTCTCGTTATCAGATCCCATGATGATAAATCGGAATTTTTTTGCGGTGTCGTTATTGTAAAACTCAATTTGGGTAGGGTTGGCTTCGTCTGCTTCCAAAGATGAATTCCAATAAAGAACTGTACGGTAATCATATCCTATTTTTGAAAGCTCAGAATTTCCGTAATCGGAATCAGGGTATTTTTCATATTCATTATAGCCTTCCATTACAAAAAAGTTAAGATTAGCAGTGTTCAGTAAGTTACTTTCAGGAGCTTTGGGCTGAGTGTCACCTCTTCTGGTATATATTAGTACAGCACCATTTCCGCTGCCGCTCATTCCTACGCTGCCGTCTTTAATTATTTTTACCATGGCAATATTTGAAGCTGAAATTCCACTCAAAGAACCTGCATCCATCAACATTTCATCTAAATAAATATTAGCTTTCGCTTGGCGAATGTATGGCGTAGGAACTCCATTTTCAAAATTGATGTTCAATCCTGCAACCCGGCCTTGAAGCCACTGCAGAATATTGGGTGAACTTGCTGCAGATTGGTTTTCATTAACAAAATCAAAAACAACTTCATTCATGCTTTTGTAAAGCGGACTGCTGAGTTTTTTGTTGAGCTCTTCAGTGAGGTTTTTCTTTTTGGCCTTTATTTTTACTTCTTCAATTAAAGTAACCTTTTCGTTATATTCTTTTTTATATTTTCTTGCCTCAATAGTTTTGGTAATTTCAGCTGATTGTGAAGCTTCGGAAGATGAATTTCTGTCAACAAGTTTGTATTTTTCTACTGCAGGTAAATCTTTTTTTAACGGAATAAAAGTATTGGCAGGGTTAATGAAAACATTGGTTCTGCTTTTAAGTGCAGCATTAGCTCCGTTTATTTGATAGGTTATTTTAATAGGCTTTTCAAAAATCAAATTATCAAAAAAGAACTCTCCGTTACTATCTGTTTCTACTTCCATGATTTGATTTCCCGAAATGTCTCCGTCCACAAGCATAATGAGGTTTTGTTGAGCCGCAGGTTTTGCGTTCACCGTAACTCTACCTTTGTACGAAATGTATTTTGAAGACTGATTAATGATGGTAGGATATTTTCCTGAAATGATTTCTTTCCAGTCAAACATTTTCCATTGTTCGGAAATAAGTAAAGCATCAAGAGCTTCGGTATTTCTTTTTTCACTGAAATATTGTGCAGGACGGTCGATTTTAGATTTAATAATACTGGTTAACCATAAAGAACTCAGGAGATTTTCGTCTTGCAGTGACTTCTTATCTTCAGGATCAAACACTGCGACAGAATAATTCGGAACATCTTTAATAGATTTAATATCAAATGAATTCAATCCTCTTTTTTCAGTACTTACCGTCTTCGCTTTAACTTCCGGAACGGAAACGAGAAGATTCTGAGGCATTACAAAACACATTCTGCTTGCCAAAACATTTTCTTTATCATCAAAAACAGTAATCTGTAATACGCTGTTGATTAACTGATTGGTTGGGATCGCCTGAAATACATCTCTTAATTGATTAATTTTCGCTTTATAAACTACCTGATCACCAATATTAGCAACGACAGTATAATAAGGATAGCTTTGCGAAGTATTCTGAATTTTGTATTTTACATTATCTTTTTCGCTGAGCACCTGAAGACTTACTCCTGTTTCAGCAACTTTAGGAAGAGACACAGTACTTTGATTGCCCTCACTATCTTTGATTACAGCTTCGTAAATTTTATCTTTTTCTGGGGTTAAAGTGAAAACTCCTATGTTTCCATCTAATCCTTTGAAAGTAGAGATTTTCTTTTCCGGATTACTTTTTTCAATCACATAACCTTCCCATTGTGACGGAGGCGTTCCAATAGAATGAAGACGCACTGCAATTTTACTTTGAATTCCTTGTATAAAAGAATTTCCTTCAGGATGTAATGTTGCTGACCAGGAAGAGGTCTTATCTAAAACCAGTTTCTTTGGTGAATCAGGATTGTAAATCGGAATTTGCTCTAAATACTGAAAATCCTCACTCAGATTACTCATCATCGGAGTATACGCCCGAAAGAAATAAATATCTTCGTTCAGGCTTTCAGGTAGCTGAATGCTGCCCTGTACAACGCCGTTGAAAATAGGGAAACGTTTTTTTAAAACTTGCTTCTTGTTACGGTCATATATCTCAATAAAAAAGTTTGTTGAAATATCTGATGTTGTAAAATTTCTGAAAACCATGGCATTAAACCAAACCGTTTCACCGGAAAGATATAAGTCTTTATCAGTAAGAATATAGATGCTTTCCTGAGAAAAATTTTCGTTTAAAGTCTGAAGTGCTTTGTCAGCAGATTGTTGTGAAGAAAACTGACCGGAAGAAGCCAGGAATAAACAGAATAGAAGTATTCTTTTCATTGTCTTACTGCATTAAATTATATACAAATTAAGACAAAAAATAAATACCCAAGAAATTAATAAGAAATTTTATGATTTTGAAAATACTTTGTCACTTCTTAATATTATAAAATACATCTGAATTAGTTATTTCATCAGATTATCTGCATTCAAGAAACTAAATGTAATATTTAAAAATTTAATATCTATAAAACCCGTTGCGTATTTTGCAGAAACTGTCAAATAATTGATAATTAAAGTCTTTGTGTTTCTTTGCTAAATGAAATGTCATTGTATAACTTAAAACAGAATTTATTGTAAAAACATTGTTTTTCCTAGCGATAAAAAAACGCAAGGCTATAAAAAAGTACGGATATCAAACTAAACAAAGCCGTTTCACTTATTTTCGAATGGGAATAATTCAAAATGCACAAAAGGTATTTATAAATCATTTTTAATAATTAAAATATGAATGATGGAAGAGTTTTAAACTCATAACCAATAACCCAAAACTCATAACTTTACAAAACCTTCTCATTATGAATTTGTTAATTAATAAAACTTTTAGTGGTTAATTCATTAAAAATCACTAATTTCGCACCCGTAAAAATCATTCATGCAAAACATTAGAAATATTGCGATTATCGCACACGTTGACCACGGTAAGACTACCTTGGTTGATAAGATTATTCATGCTACAAACATTTTCAGAGAAAATCAGGAAAGTGGAGAATTAATAATGGATAACAACGATCTTGAAAGAGAAAGAGGAATTACCATTTTATCAAAAAATATTTCTGTAACTTATAAAGACGTTAAGATCAACGTTATCGACACTCCTGGTCACGCCGATTTTGGTGGTGAAGTAGAGAGAGTTCTTAAAATGGCAGACGGTGTAATCTTGTTGGTAGATGCTTTCGAAGGACCAATGCCTCAGACAAGATTCGTATTGCAAAAAGCTTTAGAATTGGGTCTTAGACCTTTAGTTGTTATCAATAAAGTTGATAAACCAAACTGTCGTCCTGAAGAAGTTCACGATCAGGTATTTGATTTGTTCTTTAACCTTGAAGCTACTGAAGAGCAGTTGGATTTCCCTACGTTCTACGGTTCATCTAAACAAGGTTGGTTCAATACTTCGTTAGAAGAAACTGAAAACATTTTCCCATTATTAGACGGGATTTTACAATATGTTCCCGAGCCTAAAGTAGAGGAAGGTAACTTGCAGATGCAGATCGTTTCTCTAGATTTCTCTTCTTTCTTAGGAAGAATTGCAATCGGGAAAGTAATCAGAGGTGAGATCAAAGAATCTCAGTGGATTGGTCTTGCGCAAGCTGACGGTAAAGTTTTGAAAGGAAAAGTAAAAGAATTATACGTTTTCGAAGGTCTTGGAAAGAAAAAAGTATCTGAAGTAAAGGCTGGAGATATCTGTGCTGTAGTAGGTTTCGATGCGTTCCAGATCGGAGATTCATTCGTAGATCTTGAAAATCCTGAGCCATTGCCAAGAACTTCAATTGATGAGCCTACGTTGAACATGACGTTCTCAATCAACAATTCACCTTTCTTCGGTAAAGACGGTAAATTCGTTACTTCAAACCACCTGAAAGAAAGATTGACTAAAGAATTAGAGAAAAACTTAGCATTAAGAGTTGAGCAGACTGGTGATGCAAACACATTCTTGGTATTCGGTAGAGGTATTCTTCACTTGTCAGTTCTTATCGAAACAATGAGAAGAGAAGGTTACGAAATGACCATCGGTCAGCCACAGGTTATCTTAAGAGAAATCGATGGAGAAAAATGTGAGCCTTACGAATCTTTGGTTGTTGACGTTCCTGAAGAATTTGCTTCTAGAGTAATCGATTTGGCAACTCAGAGAAAAGGTGACCTTCACATCATGGAAACTAAAGGTGAAATGCAGCACATGGAATTTGAAATTCCTTCAAGAGGTTTGATCGGATTGCGTTCTCAGATGTTAACTGCTACTGCTGGTGAGGCTATTATGGCACACCGTTTCACAGAATACAAGCCTTTCAAAGGTGCTATTCCTGGAAGAAGCAATGGCGTATTGATTAGCAAAACTCAAGGTCCTGCGACTGAATATTCTATTGCTAAATTACAGGATAGAGGTAAGTTCTATGTTGATCCGGGCGAGGAGATCTATGCAGGTATGGTGATCGGTGAGCAAAACAAACCGGGAGACTTAGTTGTAAACATCGTAGAAGCTAAACAGTTGAATAACATGAGAGCTTCAGGTAAAGATAAAGATACAGGTGTTGCACCAAAAATCTTATTCTCTCTTGAAGAATGTATGGAATATATTCAGTCTGATGAAGCAATCGAGGTAACTCCAAACTTCATCCGTATGAGAAAGAAAATACTTTCTGAAGAAGAAAGAAAAAGAATCGAAAGAGGAGCGAAAGCTTAATTTTATTCTTAGTAATTATATAAGCCTCGAATTTTTCGGGGCTTTTTTGATTTAAATTTTCTAATTTAGCATTATTAAATTATATGAAAATGACAATTACTAAAGAAAAACTACAAAAACAAATTGATGAATTTCCAGATGAAATTAGTATTGATGATGTAATTGAGAGATTGATTATGATAGAAAAAATTGAAACCAGAATTCAGGAATCTGAAAACAATGAAACCATTTCTGAAGAAAATCTTAAAACTGAAATAGAACAGTGGTTCAAATAAAATGGTTAAAATCAGCTAAATCTGATTTAAAAGAAATTTACGATTTTATAAGTTTAGACTCGAAGAGATACGCAAGATTTCAAATTGAAAAAATCCAGCACAAAACTGAAATTTTAAGAAATGGAAACGTGATAGGGAAGAAAGTATCAGAAATTGATGATGAAAATGTGAGAGAAATTTTTGAAGGAAATTATAGAATTATTTACCGTATTATTTCAAAAGATGAAATTCATATCCTTTTAGTACATCATGGTGCAAGAGATTTGTTGCAAAAAATTAAATCATAATTTTGTTGCCACTTTTCAGGCTTTTTTTGTTTTAAATTCTAATAAATTTATTATCTTGAATTTTTTAAAGCCGTAAATAAAATAGTCTATCGCAAGATGAAAATCTCCAAAATAAAAATAATATTCCTACTAGGTTTTTTTGCGTCAGTTAGCAGTTCTTGCTCTGTACAGAAAAATGTTTCTACAAGTAAAAATCCAACAAAAGAAAATAGATACAAAACTAAACCTACTGATTCTACTATTGCCGTTAAGCCACAGATAATCACACCCATCGAAGAAAACTTTAAAGTAAACCTTCCTGCAATCAACCGAGAGTTCCGTGGTGCTTGGATTGCGAGTGTTGCCAATATCAACTGGCCTTCGAGAAACAATTTGTCAGTTGATCAGCAAAAAGCCGAAGCCATCAGTATGTTGAATATGCTTCAGGAAAATAATTTTAATGCAGTGATTTTTCAGGCACGTCCGTCTGCAGATGCTTTGTACACAAGCGAATTAGAACCTTGGTCATATTTTTTAACAGGAAAAACGGGAGAGCCGCCTTATCCAAATTACGATCCTCTACAATTCTGGATTGAAGAATCTCACAAACGAGGAATGGAGCTGCATGTATGGTTAAACCCTTACAGAGCACATCATTCAAACGGTGGGTCTGTTTCAAGTCAGTCGATGGTGAATAAACTTTCGGATATTACCATTAGATTGAAAAACGGAATGTATTGGTTTGATCCTGCTAATCCGAAAACGCAGGGACATGTTTCTAATGTCGTGAAAGATCTAGTGAAAAGATATGATTTGGATGCCATTCACTTTGACGATTATTTTTATCCTTACGCAACATATAACCGTGGCGCAGATTTTCCGGACAATTCAAGTTGGAACGCTTATCTAAATTCTGGAGGAACGCTGTCAAGAGCAGATTGGCGAAGAGATAGCGTTAATAAATTTGTAGAAAGAATTTATAAAGAAATTCATGCAGAGAAAAATCATGTACGTTTTGGAATCAGTCCTTTTGGGATCTGGAAACCCGGATTTCCGGAAGGAATTGTCGGTTCTTCTCAATATGACGAGTTGTATGCTGATGCCAAATTATGGTTAAATAAAGGCTGGGTAGATTATTTTTCTCCACAATTGTATTGGCCGATAGAATCTAAGGGTCAACCTTTTGCAAACTTATTAAACTGGTGGAAATCCGAAAACACCATGAACCGCCATCTTTGGCCTGGATTGAATACCGTTGAGATTAAAGTTGCAGACCGACCTACCGAAATTAAAAATCAAATTGAGCTGACAAGACAAATTCTTCCTCAATCGACAGGAGAAATTCATTGGAGCATCGCAGGTTTAACGAGAAATCAAAATATGCTTCCGACTTTAAAAAACGGACCGTACAAAGAAAAAGCGTTGACTCCGAAAAGTCCGTGGATCAAAGCTCTTCCTTTAGAAAAACCAACTTTATTTACCAACGATAACGGAAGTTTTATTCAGACAAGCTGGAGTTCTAAAAATATTGGGAGTGTTTTTCAATGGGTTCTTTTCAAACAATACAACGGAGTTTGGGAAACTGAAATTCTTACTTTGGACAACCTTTCAAAAGAAATTCCAAAAAGCAAAGATGGAAAAATACTAAATGCAATTGCCATCAAAGCGATTGACCGTTTAGGAAATGAAAGTGATTATATGGCGAAGAAAGTAAAGTAGAGTTGGGGAGGATTTGAGTAATTCTCGCTGTCAATCTGAATGAAACGAAGTGTAATGAAGAATCTCTTAATAGTCTTATCAACTAAATAAACCTTAATGGTTCAAAATATTTAAATTAAGTCAGTTCTACAACGAACTGGCTTTTTTATTTTAGACTCACTATAAATTATCTGTATAAAATTATGATTGATAAGTGTTTATAGATTGTTGGTTTTCATTAATAATCAAAAAAAGTTGTATCGGAACCATTTTTGTATCCTTTAAATAACAAATACTAAAATATACAGTTATGAATACAAACAGACTTTCACCTAGACTGGAACAGGCACTAAGCGACCAGATGAATACCGAAGATTTACAGTCAAGAGTTTACTTTTCTTATGGAATTTGGGCTGCTGATAAAGGGTATGGTGGAATTTCAAACTTTTTATTCCGTCATGCTCAGGAAGAAAGAGATCATGCAGTGAAATTTATGCAATACGTCCTCAACAGAGGCGGAAAACCGAAAATTACAGAACTTCCCGCACCAGGTGAAGAGCCAACCAGCCTTACTCATTGTTTTGATCTTGTTTTCAAACATGAAGTAGATAATACCACAGCAATTTACAATCTAGTAAACATTGCTTTTGAAGAAAAAGACTGGGCATCATGGAATTTTCTACAATGGTTTGTAAAAGAACAAATTGAAGAAGAAACATTTGCAATGAATCTAATCGATAAATTGAAAATTGCAGGTGGAGACAGAGCAAGCGACGAATCTCTGTTCACATTAGATAAAACATTGGAAACACTTCCTGACGACGCAGAGCTTGCG
The DNA here is from genome assembly GCF_020911865.1 of Chryseobacterium sp. C-71. Classification (NCBI taxonomy): domain Bacteria; kingdom Pseudomonadati; phylum Bacteroidota; class Flavobacteriia; order Flavobacteriales; family Weeksellaceae; genus Chryseobacterium; species Chryseobacterium sp. C-71. The sequence continues at coordinate 812,894 of NZ_CP087131.1, read as the reverse complement.
CAACACGCTACAGGAGCAAACCCATAAAAACACACTGATAAAAATTATTATTTCTAAAAATCTGTCATTTACTTGGCAGATTTTTTTATTATGAATCTGTCTTTAAAATTACTATCTTTGCACACCTTTAATTTTAGCACGCAATAAGCCTAAAGCCAATTGCCAAAAACAAAGGTGAAATATGAAACCGAAAGGAATCATAACACAATAAATTAAAACAAAATTTCGTTATGAAATGTGGAATCGTAGGCTTACCCAATGTAGGTAAATCAACTCTTTTTAACTGCTTAAGCAATGCTAAAGCGCAATCAGCAAATTATCCTTTCTGTACTATTGAACCCAACTTGGGAACAGTTTCAGTGCCGGATCAGAGATTATTTGAGCTAGAAAAACTGGTAAACCCTGAAAGAGTTTTGCCGGCTGTTGTAGAGATCGTTGATATTGCCGGTTTGGTAAAAGGAGCGAGCAAAGGTGAAGGTTTAGGAAATCAGTTTCTTGCCAACATCAGAGAATGCGAGGCGATTATTCATGTTTTAAGATGTTTTGAAAACGGAAATATCATCCACGTAGAAGGTTCTGTAGATCCGATGAGAGATAAAGAAATTATCGACATCGAGTTGCAGTTGAAAGATTTGGAAACTGTTGGTAAAGCAGTTGAAAAAGCTAAAAAATTCATCAAGTCTGGTAAGAAAGAAGATATTCTGACTTATGAAACGCTTCATAATTTAGAGAAATTTATCGAAGACGGTAAAAATGCAAGAGAATTCCCAATGGATGATTTTGCGGCATCTATTATATCAGATGTTCAGTTGTTGACCAATAAACCTGTTCTTTACGTTTGTAATGTAGACGAAAATTCTATCAAAAACGGAAACGAATGGATTGCCAAGATTGAAGAAATGGCTCAGAAAGAAAAAGCTGAAGTAGTAGTTTTAGCTGCTCAGATCGAAGCAGATATCAATGAATTGGATACTTTCGAAGAAAGAGAGATTTTCTTGGAAGAATTGGGCTTAACTGAACCGGGTGTAAACCGTTTGATCAGAAAGGCGTATGATTTGTTGAAACTTCAGACGTACTTCACGGCAGGTGTAAAAGAAGTGAGAGCGTGGACTATCGGACAAGGCTGGACAGCTCCTCAAGCTGCAGGGGTCATCCACACTGATTTTGAGAAAGGATTCATCCGTGCAGAAGTAATCAAATATAACGATTACGTGAGCTACGGAACAGAAGCCAAAGTAAAGGAGGCCGGAAAGCTTTCTGTTGAAGGAAAAGAATACATCGTACAAGACGGTGATATTATGCACTTCAGATTCAATGTTTAAAAGTATTAAAAGTTAGTTATAGTATTTTAAAAGAACGCTTCCATGAATTTGGGAGCGTTTTTGCTTTGACAAATGTTAATCGGAAAGGGCATGAAACTTATTTGTGACATACTTTTGAAAATTAAATTACAAAAAAATGTTTTAAAGTATAATTTTTTAAAAAGTTGAAAATCTGTGATTTTTCAAAAAACTAATGTGTTCTTTTCAGTATTCGGATCTTTCTCTAGAGTTTACTTATATGTTAAAAATATTTGTCGTTTTTAAAGTAAAATAATATTTACTAATTCCTATATTTGATTTATACAAATTTCTCATCATGGAAAAAATAGCTCATGCATCTTTAGAAGACTTTTATGGCGAAATGGCAAAAATGCTCGGAAAAGATCTCGAAAGTATTTTCCCAAAAGGACTTCACAAAGATATTGGTCATTTTAATGTTTTTGATATTGCACACACGCTTGCTACTTTTAAAAAGAACTGTGAAATGCCTTACAACAGAAGAAAGTATTATAAAATCAGTCTGATACGAGGAAAGAACAGAGCTGAATATGCAGACAAAATAATTTCCATAAAAAAGAATGCACTGCTTTTTGCGACGCCGAAAGTTCCTTATCATTATGTTCCGGAAGATGAAAATCAGTCCGGAAGCTTTTGTGTTTTTACCGATGATTTTTTTAATAAAAATCAATCTCAGAATATTCTTGAAGACTTGCCTTTGTTTCAACCTGGTGCAATCCCTGTTTTTGAGATTGACGATGAACTGGCAGATGAAATTGAAATGCTATTTTCAAAAATCAAAAAAGAAATCGATTCTGATTATGCTTTTAAATACGATCTGATCAGAAATTATGTTTTTGAACTGATTCATTACGGGCAAAAACTGCAACCTGCCGAAAAAAATTCAACTTCTCAGAACGCTTCTTTGAGAGTAGTTTCACTGTTCATCGAATTGCTGGAAAGACAATTTCCGATAGAGTCTCCCGATCAGAGAGTTCAACTGAAAGTCGCTAAAGATTATGCAGAAAGATTGGCGATTCATGTGAATTATTTAAATAAAAATTTAAAAGAAACAACGGGAAAAACGACCACTGAATTTATTGCAGATCGCATTATTCAGGAAGCTAAGATCTTATTAAAGCAAACTAAATGGAATGTGTCTGAAATTTCTTATGCTTTGGGATTTGAAGAAATTGCGCATTTTTCTAATTTTTTTAAGCGTAAAACTTCATTTGCACCATTGGAATTTCGTTCATGATTTGAATTATGCAAATTTCAGATTGATTCAAGCAAATAGTTTTGAGTAGATTTAAATGAACTTTGTTACAAGAAAAAATATTAAAAATGAGTACAGCAAAAATCGCATTGATAACTGGCGGAAGCCGTGGATTAGGAAAAAATTCAGCATTAAAAATTGCTGAGAAAGGTTTGGATGTTATTATCACGTATCATAGCAATAAAGAAGAAGCTGAAAATGTTGTAAGTGAAATTAAAGCTTTAGGAAGAAACGCAACAGCTTTTCAACTCGATACCAGAGATGTTAAAAGTTTTGATTCATTCATTCAAAATGTAACTGATCATCTGAAAGAAAGTAGAGGAAATGCAAACATTGATTATCTGATCAACAATGCAGGAACCGCTTTGTATTCTCCAATTACAGAAACTACCGAAGAGCAATTGGATGAGATGTTCAATATTCATTTCAAAGGGGTTTTCTTTTTAACTCAGAAGTTTCTGCCATTCATCAATAACGGTGGAGGAATTATCAATATTTCTTCAGGATTGGCAAGATTTGCTTTGCCAGGATCATCAGTTTATGGTTCAATGAAAGCGGGTGTTGAAATGCTGACGAAATACATGGCGAAAGAATTGGGATCAAGAAAAATCAAAGTCAATGTAGTTGCTCCGGGAGCGATTGAAACCGATTTTGGTGGCGGAAGAACAAGAGATGATGAAAATATCAATGCAATGATCGCAGGAAATACAGCTTTAGGAAGAGCTGGTTTGCCGGACGATATTGGTGGAGTGGTAGCTTTCCTTTGTACCGAAGACGCTCGCTGGATTACCGCGCAAAGAATTGAAGCTTCTGGTGGAATGTTCTTTTAAATAAATTATTTTTCTCTCGCAGATTGAGCGGATTACGCAGATCAAAAAAAATCTGCTTGATTTGCTGAATCTGCGAGAAATTTATTTTTTAAAGTTTTGCCAAATTCTCAATTGCCTTTTCCAGAGTTTCCTGCTTCTTAGCAAAACAAAGTCTGATCACATTTTCATTCAGTTTATTTTTATAAAAAGAAGAAAAAGGTACACTTGCAACTTTATGATTAATGGTAAGTTCTGTGGCGAAATCAAAATCTGGTTTGTCTGAAATTTTGTCATATTTCAAAGCCTGAAAATACGTCCCTTCACAATCGAGTAATTCAAATGAAGTATTCACTAAACCTTGTCTTAAAAAATTTCTTTTTTCCTGGAAAAAATCATTCAAACCAAGATAATGCTCATTATTTTTCATATATTCAGCCAAAGCCAGCTGAATCGGTGTGTTGACGGAAAATACATTGAATTGATGAATTTTTCTGAACTCATCTGTTAAAGCTTTCGGAGCGGCACAATATCCGATTTTCCAGCCGGTCACGTGGAAAAGTTTCCCGAAAGATGCAACTAAAAGACTTCTTTCTTTGAGTTCGGGATATTTGCAGATACTTAGATGTTTTTTTCCGTCAAAAACAATATTTTCATAGACTTCATCACTTAAAATAAGAATCGAGGTATCTTTTACTAATTTAATTAATTCCTGAAAATCATTTTCCTTTAAAATTTTTCCTGATGGATTGTTCGGGTTATTCAGAATGATCATTTTTGTTTTTTCTGAAACTAAATTTTTCACGACATTCCAGTCGATTTCATAATCAGGAGCTTTCATTTCGAAACGTTTTACAATTCCTCCGAAAAGTTCAACTGTTGGTTCGTAGCAATCATAAGCAGGTTCAAAAATAATTACTTCATCATCTTTCTTAACAAAAGTAGCAATCGTTGTAAAAATTGCCTGAGTTCCGCCTGCGGTAATGGTAATTTCTGAATCAGGATGATAAGTCGTTTGATGACTGTTTTCAATTTTCCTTGCAATTTCTTCTTTCAAGCCAATCATTCCGCCCATTGGTGCATATTGGTTAAAACCTTTTTGAATAAAATGATTCACAAGATTCAACAATTCTGAATCAGGCATAAAATCCGGGAATCCCTGAGACAAATTGATGGCTTCATTTTCATTGGCCAATTGAGTCATCTGACTGAAAATTGTGGTTCCTACATTTGAAAGTTTAGAAAAAGGAAGTTGTATCATGAAAGAAAATTTTGCTTAGTTCGAATGTACAGCATTTTTTGAAATTTAAAGATATTTCGTTATTAAAAATTATTTCGTAACCAAAAAATAAATCTGTAGTTTTTATCTGAAATTATCATAAAAAAACGAGTCGAAATATTCGGATATTTTTGTTCTATTTCGTACTTTTGTATGTTTGCTGAAATAATCTATGTCACAAGAAATAAACCCTGTATATTCCGAAGATAACATCAGAACCCTCGATTGGCAGGAGCATATTCGTTTACGTCCTGGTATGTACATCGGGAAGTTGGGCGATGGCTCGTCTGCGGATGATGGTATCTATATTTTGCTGAAAGAAATTCTCGATAACTCGATTGATGAGTTCAGAATGAAATCTGGTAAAAGAATTGAAATAAAAGTCGACGACGGAAAAGTTACGATCCGTGATTTTGGTCGTGGAATTCCGTTAGGAAAAGTGGTGGATGCCGTTTCAAAAATGAATACCGGTGGTAAATACGACAGTAAAGCCTTCAAAAAATCAGTAGGTTTGAATGGTGTCGGAACCAAAGCGGTGAATGCCCTTTCAGATTATTTCCGTGTAAGATCTTTCCGTGAAGGGAAGATGAAAATGGCAGAATTCTCCAGAGGAATTATTACCGAAGATCATGGCGAAAAAGATACGTCTGATCGAAACGGAACGGAGATTTCTTTTGTTCCTGATGCCGATATTTTCCTTCATTTCAAATATAGAAAAGAGTATATCGCAAGAATGCTCCGCAATTATTCTTATCTGAATCCCGGACTGAAAATTATTTTTAACGGTGAAACTTTCTATTCTGAAAACGGTCTTAAAGATTTGTTAGAAGAAGAATTGGAAAGCGATGTATTGTACCCTATCATTCATTTAAGAGATAATGATATCGAATTGGCAGTTACGCATACCGATAAATCGCAGACAGAAACGTATTTTTCATTCGTTAACGGACAAAATACAACGCAGGGTGGGACACATTTAAATGCCTTTCGTGAAGCGTATGTAAAAACAATCCGAGAGTTTTTTAATAAAAACTTTGATGCTTCCGATATAAGGAAATCTATTGTTGCGGCCATTTCCATCAGTGTAGAAGAACCAGTTTTCGAATCTCAGACGAAAACCAAATTGGGCTCCAACGATATCGGTCCGAATGGACCGACGGTGAGAATTTTCATCATTGATTTCTTAAAAAGTAAACTGGATAATTTTCTTCATAAAAATCCCGAAATTGCTGAAGCGATTCAGAGAAAAATTTTAATCTCAGAAAGAGAAAGAAAAGAACTTTCAGGAATTCAGAAATTGGCAAGAGAAAGAGCCAAAAAAGTTTCGCTGCACAATAAAAAACTTCGTGACTGCAGACAACATTATAACGATCAGAAAGCAGAACGAAAAGCGGAAACTCAAATCTTCATTACGGAAGGAGATTCTGCATCAGGCTCCATCACAAAATCAAGAGATGTTGAAACGCAGGCTGTATTTTCTTTAAAAGGTAAACCGCTGAACTGTTATGGTTTAACCAAAAAAGTAGTCTACGAAAATGAGGAATTCAACCTTCTTCAGGCCGCTTTAAATATTGAAGAAAGTCTTGAAGATTTACGATACAATCAAGTCATTATTGCAACCGATGCCGATGTAGACGGAATGCACATCAGACTTTTGATGATTACATTTTTCCTTCAGTTTTTCCCGGATGTGATTAAAAACGGACATTTATATATTCTTCAAACGCCATTATTCAGAGTAAGAAATAAAAAGGAAACGAGATATTGCTATTCTGAATTGGAAAGAGTGAAAGCTTTAAATGAATTAGGAAAAAATCCTGAGATCACCCGATTTAAAGGTTTAGGAGAAATTTCGCCGGATGAATTTAAAAATTTCATAGGAAAAGATATTCGTTTAGAGCCCGTTGTTCTTGGAAAAGATCAAACCATCGAACAGTTATTAGAATTTTATATGGGGAAAAATACTCCCGACCGACAGGTTTTTATTCTTGAAAATCTGGTTGTAGAAGATTCTAACATCAGCGATAAAGAAATTCTAACCGAAGCAGAATGATTGTAAAGAACACCACCACAAATGAGACTAAGTAACCGAAACAAAGCTCCCATCTATAATTTTGTTAATACATTATTATTGATGATGTTATTGGGTGGAATTATTGCATTTCTATTAGAGGAATATAGATTTAATATTTTAGGAGTTGAAAGCTATCTTTTAATCATCACTCCACTCATTTTATTAATTTTTTTCTACCTTAATGGAAGGCAGATTTTTGAATATGACAGCGACGGAGAAGCGATCCATTTTAGAAACAGAAACATTATTCCATTTCTAAGCAAGGCATTAAGCGATGAATTTCCAAAATACAAACTCATTAAATATGATGTGATCACTATTTTTTATGTTAAAAGATTGTATTTAACCATTTCCAGTAAAAATAGTGGTTCGACCATGTTAAAATATGAAATTTCTTATTTAACAAAAAAAGAAGTTAACGATTTGAAAATTTCACTCAATAAAATAGTCAAAGCAAATAAAGAAAGAAGATAGTAAGAAGTAATGATAGAAGAAAACTCTCACGAAGGCGAAAGCTTAAAAAAAGTTTCAGGACTGTACAAAGACTGGTTTCTGGATTATGCATCTTATGTAATTTTAGATAGAGCTATTCCGTCTGTTTATGATGGATTCAAGCCTGTTCAGCGTAGAATTATGCACTCTATGCGTGAGCTTGAGGACGGCAGATACAACAAAGTTGCCAATATTGTCGGAAATACGATGAAATATCACCCGCACGGTGATGCATCGATTACCGATGCGATGGTAGGAATCGGACAAAGAGAATTACTGATTGATACACAAGGAAACTGGGGGAATATTTATACAGGAGATTCTGCTGCGGCTGCGAGATATATTGAAGCAAGACTGACGCCTTTCGCTTTGGAAGTGGTCTTCAATCCTAAAACTACGGTTTGGTCAAAGTCTTATGATGGCAGAAATAACGAACCAGTAGATTTACCCGTAAAATTTCCTTTGCTTTTGGCACAGGGTGTTGAAGGAATTGGAGTAGGACTTTCTACTAAGATTCTTCCTCATAACTTTAATGAATTAATTAATGCTTCTGTTGCTCATCTAAAAGGCAAAAAATTTGAAATTTTCCCGGATTTTCTGACGGCTGGTTTTCTTGATGTTTCAGAATACAACGACGGTCACAGAGGCGGAAAAGTAAGAGCCAGAGCCAAAATTTCTCAGGTCGACAAACATACTTTGATGATTTCTGAGCTTCCTTTTTCTAAAAACACCGGCGATTTGATTGATTCGATCATTAAAGCCAACGAAAAAGGAAAAATTAAGATCAAAAAAATTGAAGACAATACTTCAGATAAAGTTGAGATTCTGATTTATCTTCATAATGAAGTTTCGCCCGACAAAACAATTGATGCTTTATATGCATTTACCGATTGTCAGGTAACGATTTCACCAAATGCGTGTGTAATTGTTGGTGACAAACCGATGTTCCTGAATGTTTCTGAAATTCTAAGAATGAATACCGATCATACGGTTTCGTTATTGAAAAAAGAATTGGAAATAGAACTCAATGAATTGCAGGAAAGCTGGCATTTTTCTTCATTGGAAAGAATTTTCATCGAAAACAGAATCTATCACGATATTGAAGAGGTGAAAAGCTGGGAAGATGTTTTAAAAACGATTGCAATTGGGCTAAAACCTCACACGGCGCATCTTTTAAGAGAAGTTACGGAAGAAGATATTCTGAGATTGACTGAAATCAGAATCAAAAGAATTTCAAGATTCGATTTAGATAAATTTAAAGAAAATATATTATCACTCGAAGGTAAAATAGAGCAGGTAAGACATCATTTGGCCAATCTGATTGCGTATGCGATTGATTATTATTTAAATATTCAGAAAAAATACGGAAAAGGCAGAGAACGTAAAACGGAATTGAGGATTTTCGATACCATCGACGCATCAAAAGTTGCCGTTGCCAACGAAAAATTCTATGCTAATTTTGAAGAAGGTTTCGTGGGAACTTCATTAAGAAAAGACCAGTTTTTGTTTGATTGTTCAGACATTGACGACATCATCACGTTCAGAAAAGATGGTAGCATGAAAGTCGTAAAGGTGGAAGCCAAAACTTTCATTGGAAAAGACATTCTGCACGTTGCTATCTGGAAGAAAAATGACAAGCGTACGGTTTACAACATGATTTATCGTGAAGGAATGCAAGGTCCTTACTACATGAAGCGTTTTTCTGTAACGGGTGTGACCAGAAATACAGATTATCGTTTAGCTTCAGATGCAAAAGGTTCTGAAACTCTTTATTTTTCAGCCAATCCCAACGGTGAAGCAGAAACAGTGACGGTACTTTTAAAGCCAAATCCAAGAATCAGAAAAAACAAAATGGATATTGATTTCTCAGAAATAGGTATCAAAGGCCGTGATTCTAAAGGAAATTTAGTTACCAAATATTCAGTCAAAAAAGTAGATTTAAAAGAAGAAGGTGTTTCTACTTTAGCACCAAGAAAAATCTGGTTTGATGAGACGGTAAGACGTCTGAATGCAGATGTGAGAGGAACGTTGTTGGGAAGCTTCAAAGGAGATGATAAAATTCTGACCATCAATTCGCAAGGCGAAGCAAAATTAATCAGTTTTGATCTTGGAAACCGTTTTGATGACGAATACATCATCCTTGAAAAGTGGCGACCGCAACAGCCAATTACCTGTATTTATTATGACGGCGAAAAAGATATTTATTTTATCAAGAGATTTTTGCTTGAGAATACGATCAATCCGCAGACCTTTATGCCGTCTGAACATCCGAAGTCTTTTATTGAAAGGATTTTAGTGTCAAATGGCGCAACTGCTGAAATCATTTTTGCAAAAGATAAAGGAAAAGAACGTGATCCTGAAACTGTAAACATCGATGAGTTCATCGCAATAAAAGGTATAAAAGCCATCGGAAATCAGTTCACAAAATTTAAAGTAAAAAACATCAATATTACCATCCCAGAGCCAGAAGAAGAGGAGCTGGAAGTTTACGAAGAACCAGATTTTACTCCATCAGCAGATGATGATGGCGGTACGATTGGCGATTTGTTTGAAGGTGGAAATACTGAGAATTAAGAAAAGAAAATATGGGAATTTTATTCATAACTATAGCAATTACTGCGATTATAAGCTTCATCGCTTTTAATAATCAGGTTATTTTTGAAAAATATAAATTTAACGTTGGAGCAATTCGAAATAAAAAAGAATACCTACGATTGCTTTCTGCTGGTTTTCTACATGCTGATATTATGCATCTGTTATTTAATATGATGACATTGTATTTTTTTGGACCTGTAATTTTGGAAGGATTTGGCACTGTAGGATTTATTATTATTTATATAGGATCAATTCTTTTGGGAAACATTTTTTCTCTTTTTATTTATCAGAAGCAACCTTGGTATTCTGCAATCGGTGCAAGTGGAGGAGTTTCAGGGGTTTTGTTTGCGGCTATCGCTATGGCTCCCAATATGAGTCTATATCTATTTTTTATTCCAATTCCAATTCCCGGATTTATCTTCGGTTTGCTTTACTTTGGATATTCTGTGTACATGATGCTAAATCCAAAGCAATGGGATAACTTAGGACACGCTGCTCACTTAGGTGGTGCTTTTTTTGGTTTGGTTTATGCAATTGCCAACCAACCTGAAGCAGCTATAGAAAATTCTTTATTTATAGGAATTATGGCATTACCACTTCTCTATTTATCTTACGAAATATTTATAAAGAAAAGAATCGGTTAGAGATAACCGATTTTTTTTGAATGTTTGTATTGATAATCTTATTTCAAACCAATCACAAAACGGTCGTTTCCGCTTAAATCTTTTATCAATTCAGCATTTGAGAGAATATCTTGATATAATTCCAAAGTTTCCGAACCTAATTTTTGATTGATCTCTAAGAACAAAAAACCGTTTTTATTTAAATGCTTTATAGAATCTTCTGCAATCTTTTTATAAAAAATTAAAGCGTCTGATGTTGGCGAGAAAAGAGCGATTGTAGGTTCAAATCCTTTTACAGAATTTTCAATTTCTATTTCTTCCTCAATCCCGATATATGGTGGATTTGAAATGATAATATCATAGTTTTCATTCAATTTAAAATTCAAATAATCTGCATGAATAAAATTAACTTCGAGCTGATGAAATTCTGCATTTCTTTTCGCAACTTCCAAAGCTTTTTCCGAAAAATCAATTGATGAAATTTCAGCATTTGGAAAATATTTCTTCAAAACCAAAGGAATAATCCCGCTTCCGGTTCCAATGTCTAAAATCTTTAAACCCTGAACATCAAAATCTGAATTTTGAATTTTCTGAATGGCCATTTCCAGCAATTCTTCAGTTTCCGGACGGGGAATCAATACATTTTCATTCACAAAAAAAGTCATTCCGTAAAATTCAGTTTCACCTAAAATATGCTGATAAGGTTTTCCGATTTTCAATTCGGAAAGAATATTTTGAAAATGATTTTCGTTTACATCTGATAATTGCTGATCAGACATCATCCTTTGTTGAATTTGATTTAAACCTAAAATTTTCTCAACAAAGACTGAATATAGAAAGTCTGTTTCAGAATCTGTATACAATCCTGAAAGTTCCGTTTTAAAGTACTTTTTTAATTCTGAAATTGTCATTTATCTTGTAAAAACCAATTTAGTATCCGTAGATTTTTCCTCATTAATTCTGTAACCTTCATAGTTGAACGCCTTTACGTCATTCAACGTTTTTGCTTGGGTTTCTGCGCAGAATCTCACAACCAAACCTCTCGCATGTTTTGTATAAACCACGATGGTTTTGAGCTTTCCTTCTCTCAATTCATAAAATTCAAAATCGATGATTTTGTGGTTGAGCTTTTTTCGGTCGATCACTTTTCCGTATTCATTGCTGCATAAAAAGAGAAGAGGTTCGTTCTTTTTCATTTCAGAATTAAGCTGTTCTGTCACTTTTTCAGTCCAGAAGCTGTAGAGATTTTTGTATTCATCAAATTCAAATGGTCTTCCCATTTCCAGTCGATACAACATGACCTTGTCGGAAGGTTTAAGCAAACCGTACAATCCGGAAAGCATTCTGTAATTTTTCTGAAGATAATCTACTGCTTTTTTATCTAAAGTTTTCGCATCTAATCCTCTGTAAACTTCTCCTGTAAAGGCAAACATTGCGGGAGCAGATTCTTTTGCGTTTGGTTTTGCTTTCCATTTTTGATTTCTTTCCCAGTTTTCATCTGCCAGTTTTGGAGAGATTTCCATCAGTTCAGAAAGATATTTTGGAGATTTATGTTTTAAAAAAGAATGGATGAATTCCGCTTCTTCAATGAATTTCGGGGTTGTACTTCTCAACAGATCTGTTGAGTTTTCTGTGTTCATTAATTTTGCAGGAGAGGTTATGATTTTCATAGTTTAAATAGAAGATAAGTTTTTAAGATCAGTCAGATTCATAAGCATTAAAGAGATAAAGTCAAACATAAAATGACAGATGATCAAAATTTTAATATTTGAATATTTTTTGTAAAACAGCGCAAATACAATTCCGATAAAAAAAGTAATAACAACCTGACCAATTGTTCCGTAAGTGCTGTGTAGAATTCCAAATAACAAAGCTGAAATGGTAATTCCTAAAACCGGACTGTTGTATATTTTTTCAATTCTAGGCTGAATGTAAGCCCGCATCAATAGTTCTTCAATAACTCCCGCTGTAAGACAGGTGAAAATGATCAGAAAGTAATTGTTTTTAAAAATATAACTGAGATGTAGCAATTTATCACTGACTTTTTCATGAGTGAGCAACTTGATAATTCCATTCAAAAATGTTCCACCAATCACACAGATAAGATAAAGGCAAATTACTGCACCCAAATAAAAACCGGCTGAATATTTTTTGTCTTCCCAAACGAAGAATGATCGATTCTCAATGAAAAAATTATAAAATAATACAAGAATTAAAACCAACCACAGTGACAGTCTGTTGTAGAAAAAGAGTTCAGTGGTTAATGTTTTAAAATTAAAAAATAAATTAATTAAAGGAATTGAATAAAGCATTGACAGTACAAGCAGCACAAAAGTAAGTGCAATGCCTACAGCATATTTTCCGTTGAGACTCATATTGTAAGAATGCTTCTAAATTTCTCCTTTTCCTTGTCTGATTATTTCCGGCTCGCCTGATGTCAGATCTACAATGGTAGAAGCAACATTATCACCATATCCGGAATCAATAACAATATCTACTAAATGATCATATTTCTCAGCAATCAATTCAGGATCAGTGGAATATTCAATGATTTCATCGTCATCTTTTATCGACGTTGATGCAATCGGATGTCCCAATTTTTCAACTATCAATTGCGGAATCGGATGATCCGGAACTCTGATACCAACTGTTTTGTGATTTTTATAAGCTAAAGGCAATGCTTTATTAGCTTCCAAAATAAAAGTGAATGGACCTGGAAGGTGACTCTTCAAAAATCTGAAAACTGAAGTGTCGATGGGTCTTGTAAAATCAGAAAGGTGGCTGAGATCATTACAGATAATGGAGAATTTTGCTTTATCCAGTTTCTGTTTTTTAATCTGAGCGAGCTTTTCCATGGCCTTAATATCAAAAATATTACAGCCCAATGCATAAACAGTATCAGACGGATAAATAATCAGTCCGCCATTATTCAGGGATTTAATCACCTCATTGATAAGGTTTTCCTGAGGATTGTTGGGGTAAATTCTTAGTATTTTTGCCATATAACAAAGATACAAATATTTAAATTATTGAGCGAAAATGCTGTATTTAAAAGAAATCCTTGTAATGTTAAAATTTATTCGTACATTTGCAATCCAATATCGCGGGATAGAGCAGTAGGTAGCTCGTCGGGCTCATAACCCGGAGGTCATCGGTTCGAGTCCGGTTCCCGCTACTAAGTTTAAGTGTTTTCGGTAAACACTCTAAAAATACACCGCGGGATGGAGCAGTAGGTAGCTCGTCGGGCTCATAACCCGAAGGTCATCGGTTCGAGTCCGGTTCCCGCTACTAAGTTAAGTGCTTTCGGTAAGCACTCTAAAGATACACCGCGGGATGGAGCAGTAGGTAGCTCGTCGGGCTCATAACCCGAAGGTCATCGGTTCGAGTCCGGTTCCCGCTACTAAGTTAAGTGTTTTCGGTAAACACTCTAAAGATACACCGCGGGATGGAGCAGTAGGTAGCTCGTCGGGCTCATAACCCGAAGGTCATCGGTTCGAGTCCGGTTCCCGCTACCAATAGGAGAATTACGAAAGTAGTTCTCCTTTTTTTGTATAACTAATTAAAGATTGTACTTGAAGAAATTTGTTTATTGAAATCTCTGAATCTAATTAGACTACTCAATGTTTTTAGAATAGTAATTAATTTAGATTTATGGAAGAAATGGAAATGAAAATCCTTTAGATTGTAAAAAAGAAACACAAAGATACTGGAGGAAACAATGGGAATTTCTTTGGAGATTTCGATCATATTCTAAATATGCCTATTCCGCAAAGAAATGCATTTTTGCAAAATATGGTCAATAGAAAACTGATTGTTTTTCGTGAAGGAAGTAATGCAAGAATGATAATGTTGCCGAAATAATTGCAAGAGTCTTAATTGGACTCTTTTTTGTTTCAAAAATTACAGACATAAATACTTAGTAATGAAACTTAAAGCAATCATCCGGGAAGAAGTCAAGACTTCAGACAAATCGATTATTGTCGAGTTCGAAGGAGACGAAAAGAAACAGCATTTTGAAGTCAGATGCTTATTCAGTCCTTTTATCTGGAGATGAAAAAATGGGAATCGTGGATGCTAAACATCAAAATGGAAAGTGAAATCTATACTGAACCGAAAACCGGAGAGAAATCTTACTTTACACATCTCTTGTGCAAAAAGGCTGAATTAATAAATTCACCACATAGAAAAGACTAATACTATTTAAATCCGTAAACAACACTTTATTGTCTGTTTCTCAAAATATCTTCTAAATTTAAAATCTCTTGCCCTCTTTCATCGTTTTTAATAAACTTATTTCCTTTCAGTATAAAATCCCCTGTGATTCGACCGTTAAAATTTAGTGAAAAAGAAGAAGAAGTAAAACATAAATCGTCAGCCATATAACGAAAGACGTTAACAGAAATTATAGGATTCTCTCTCAAATCTTTATCATTTTCTTGGTCACTAGTAATAATCTCTTCAAGTGTTTCATGAGCTATAGTTAAATCATGTAATTTGTTAGTACTTTTAATATGGTCTGAGGCATATATATAATTAGTAGGTTTTACATAGAAATTTTTTATGGAACTTTTTCTATAAAAAATTTCTAAATACCCCTTATTAAGATGCACCATTTCATCATTTAAAGAATGAAATAATCCTAATTTTTTTAGATCAATCTTAAGATTTTTTGATTGTTTAATGTACTCCCAACCCATCTTGTCAATAATATTATCTTGTATAATGTCTACCAGACTTATGACATTTAAACCATCATAAGAAAATGTGTCGATAAACATTTTAGTTTCTTTACCTGCTCTGTGAGCTACATCTAAAGACATTTCAAAATTAAGTGAAAACTCATGAACAACCTTTCTAACAGGTATTTTTAAAATTGTCTCCCACCTTTTATCTAAAGCAGAATATACTGTCAAGCATTCAATACCATAACTCTTTGCTTTATTAAGAGCTGCTGAACTAAATCCCTTAGAACAAATTAGTATACCTTTGTTAGCATTTACATCTTCAATTACCTGCTGAAACTGATCGACCACTTTTATGTCAGCTTTAATTTTATAGTCTTTTGCCTGAACAATTATCAAGTGATCAGTTCCCGCAAACTGATATTTAATTGAAACATCTATTTGTCTAGAAATTTTTGCACGCTCATCATAAATGTGATCATCATGGGTGATTTCTGCATTTGGTTCTAAACTTCGATACATTTGCTCTATTAAAAGTTCATACTCTTTGCCTGCTTTCATTTGGATATAAAATGGTTACTATTTTAATTAAGTTTTCGTATGACAAATTCGTTCCATATATCCTTCTACCGTCAATTTCCAATTGGAAGCTATTATCAAGGACATTCACTGTAACGAATTGATTGTAAGTATTCAAATATGAAAATCTTTTTGTACTTCGAGCTTTAAATCCGAAGGACTTTAATTTATCTATTTGATCTTTAGAAATTGCCATTGAGTAAATATAGTAATTAATTAGTGATCTTTTATAAGCCCCAACTCGTAAGGCATAGGTAAAAATCATATAATTTTTAAAATAGAACTTAAAGTAATAAATAAAATTAGGCTTCCAAAAAATGAAAGCCCAATAAGAATTCTAAACGGTTTAATAAACCGGCTATGTAAATTTAATAAATATTTCTATATTCGTGAAAAACTATTATCAATATGGAAAATAACGAAAATAATTCATTAGAAAATATTGTTGATGCAATGACAACAATTGCAACAGGTATTCCAGCTCCAATTCAGAAAAACTTTTGGACTTCAGTTGGAAAACTTTGCACAGCTGCCGTGGATATTCCGGTTGCATATTTAGAAGGACAGGCTGATTTACGAAGAGCGAATACCGAGGCAAGGAAATTACTTATAGGAAATATTACAGAAAATATGAGTGATCAAATTGAGGTGCCTGAAGTCTATAGCATAAAGGCTGTTGAAAGATTTGCTTCAAAGATTATTAAACAGCAGATAAATTTAGACCAAATAGTCAGTAATGCAGCTAATAATTTAGCTCATACACACATTTCAGATTCCGAAACTGTCGATGAAATTTCAGAAGATTGGTTAAATAGTTTCGAAGAAATCGCAAAGTTGAAAAGTAGTGATGACATGAGACTTTTCTATGGCAAATTATTATCAAATGAAATTTCAAATCCTGGTTCTTTCTCTTTAAAAACCATCAATGTTGTATCTCAATTAGATTCGGCAGTTGCCTCTATTTTTTTAAAATTTTGTAATGCGTCTTTTTATATTCCACTCGAAAATAAAGTTCCTATTGCAATGATGCCTGTTTTAGGAGACGGTTTTAAAGATTATACAGCATTGGGTATTCTATATCATGAAATACAGACTTTACAGAATTATGGCTTGATTCATAGTACAACATCAGGACTTAGATTATCTGAATTTCCAGATACTACAACTACAATTTCTCATGGAAAAAAAGAATACTATCTTGAAACTATTGAACTAGGCAAAAATCCCCAAAATATAAATCCTACAGGATACTTTTTAAGTATAGCAGGATTAGAAATAATGCCTATATTAGATTTAAATGGAAATTTGGATGTTCTAGAAAATTTTTCAGAATTCTTGAAAAGTAAAAATATTAAACTTACAGAAAAGAAAGAATAAAAAATTCCGTTATATTAACGGAATTTTTTTATTCTTTTATATCCTAATTTTTATCTAAAAACTAAAATATAAATCAGATTCTGCCTTCCACGTCTAACTAAACCTCGCAGTTTTACACCTTGAGCAGTAATGTACCTGTTTTCAAACCAATCCTTAATAACGTCTTTCGATGATTTTTTATTGATCAAATCAAATAATGTAGAAGATCCTCCGGTATTATATGTATGTGATACTAAAGCATCAAATTGACTTTGGTTTTAAAGCCTCAATAGTTTTAGGACCTACTACACCATCATCGGCAACACCAAGAATTCTTTGAAGAATTTTAATGCCCCAAACTCCGGAAGTTCTAGTCCGGTTCCCGCTACCAATAGGAGAATTACGAAAGTAGTTCTCCTTTTTTATGTTAATAATTATGAAGTAATTTTCATAAAAAAATCATAAATTAGTTGTTTAAGTAGGGATTTGTCAAAATTTTAATAACTTTAATGGTAAAGTTTTAGATTGTATTTAACTCAAATACGAATTAAAATAACTTGAAATTGTTAAACTTGTTTTGAAACTCAAATTTTAAATAGTTCAAAAAGAATAATTCAAATAAAAGATTTATGGAAAATTTACAGCAAACGAAAGTCGAAAAGATTGAAGCATTTATGAAAAAATGGTTTGAACATTTTGACCGATTAGATGAAAACAGCTTCTTCCTTCAATATTTGTCTGAAGATGTAAAAATGAAGTTCCCAGGGAATGATTTGTTTACCGGGCATGAAGGATTTAGCAATTGGTTCACAGAATCTAAAAACCATCTTGTAGCCAATACAACGCACTATGTTTCTGATATTAAGATTACAGAAAATGCCAACAACCAGTTTGATATTGCTTTTGACGTAAGATATGTAGCAGAAATGAAAGACCAGAAAATTGATATGGATGTGAAAGAAGATTGGAAATTGACCTGGGATGACGTTAAAAATCAACCTTTAATATCAGAATACATCGTAAGTTAGTTTACATATAAAAAAATATACTCGAAAAAAAATCCCGCTTCGTAGAAGCGGGATTCATTATTTAGTTAACCAGAGTACTGAAATTCTGAAGTTTATAGTCGTCAGATTTAAGCTGGTCGAAGTAAGTCGATTTGTTGTTTCCTTTCATCTTTTTCACAGCGCCTACAGCTCCTGAGAAATCTTTGTCAATTTTTGAAGCGATTTCTGTTGGTTTGAAGTCTAGCTTTACGCTGTCATCTTGCACTCCTAAGTATCCGTTCTTTTTAGTAACGTAATTGATGTAGTTTTCGTAGATTCCTAAAGTATTTCTGAAATATTGTGTGTGATAGTTCATGCACTTTTTAGTTAGCTTAGATTTTCCTAAGATACAGCTTGCCATATTTCCTTTATAAAGATCAAATTCCTGAGACACTTTATCGTACTCGTTTTGCAAAGCAGTTTTTCCGTTATCTAAAACAGTGGTATTTCCTTGTTTTTCACTGATTTTTTTTAAATGTTCTACGACGATAGGAACCGTAGCTTCGATTTTTGATTTAGCCTCGGTCACTGAGCCGAAAACTGATGACACCTGAGCCGATGTTAAGCTAAAAATAAATAATAATAAAACAGTTAGTAGATTATATCTTTTCATGAGAAATTTTTAAAGCACTAAAATAAATATATTTTCTCAGTTTAAGCAAGTAGATTTTAATTTTATTTAATAAATTTTAACAAGTTTTATGAATTTATGACTTTATGAAGTCGATTGATGCTAATATTTAGTCATAAAATAAGGTCAGTTAAAAATTTAACATATTTTAATAAAAAATATAATACTGATAATCAGGGATTTAATTAAATCAAATCTTTATCACTAAAAAAATAGTTGTTCGATTGAATTTAATTTCTACATTTGTATAACTAATTTACTAGTGATATAGAAATCTCTCGTAAAAATAAGATAATGAAAGCTATGAAGATTCAAAACTTAACAAAAGCAGAAGAGCAGGTAATGCAATATTTATGGAAACTCGAAAAAGGTTTTCTAAAGGATGTGCTTGATCTTTTCCCGGAGCCTAAACCTCATACGAATACGGTTTCAACCATTTTGAAGGTTTTGAAAGAGAAAGAATTTGTCGACTACAATATATATGGAAGGCAGCACGAATATTTTTCTTTGGTTTCTAAAGAGCAATATTCTGGTAAGACGATGAAAAGTCTTGTGAAAAATTACTTTAAAGGTTCTTACAAAAGTGCCGTTTCTTTTTTGGTTGAAAAAAACGAAATGACCGTCGAAGATCTTGAAATGTTACTCAACGAACTCAAAAAGAAAGACTAATATGGAAGCACTGATTTTATATTTCGGAAAAGTAATCATCTGCTCAGGTGTACTATTTTTCTATTATCAGTTGTCTCTTAAAGACAAGACGTTTCATCATTACAACAGATTTTATTTATTGTTTGCGATGATTGTCTCTCTATTTCTTCCTTTAATAAGAGTAGAAGATTTTACGATTGAAGTAAGCAATGACATTTATTTGCTCATTAATAAAATACAGAATTTAAATACAAATAAAACAGCAGATCATGATTACATTTATTTTAGAATTGTTTTTTCAGCTTTGGGATTGGTGTCTTTCTATTTTTTAGGAAAACTGATATACGGAGTTTTAAAAATTATACAATTTAAAAAGCAGTTTCAAAAAGAAACTTTCGAAGGGGTCAATTTCTACCAAACCAACCTTTCAGAAGCCCCATTTTCATATTTCAAAAATCTCTTTTGGAAGAATACGATTGTCATCAATTCAGACATTGGAAAGCAGATTTTAAAGCATGAAATGGTTCACATCGAGCAGAAACATTCGTATGACAAGATTTTCATCGAGATCATTACCGCTATTTTCTGGTTCAATCCGTTCTTTCATATTATCAAAAAAGAAATAAGCTTAATTCACGAATATCTGGCTGATAAAAAGGCCGTCAAACAATCGGACACCAAAGCATTTGCGCAGATGCTATTAGCAAGCCACTTTTCCGGAAAAGAGTTGCCAGCGACCAGTCCGTTTCTAAGTTCAAACCTTAAAAAAAGACTTAAAATGTTACAAAAACCACAAACCAAATTCGGTTATGCGCGTAGAATTTTTGCATTACCGGTGTTATTTACAGTTGCTTTCGCATACATGGTGAACGCAAAAAACAAAGAAATTGCCGAAACCAATATTGAAATCGAGAAAGCAGTTTCTGAAATTAAAAGAGATACCATTTCTCCTAAAAACAATGTGGATCAAATTGTAGAAAGCCAGGAAGCCAAACTTTCAAAAGCAAGTGATAAGCTGAAATTACAGTCTGAAAAGCTGAAAACTTTAAGTGAAAAATCAAAAGAAAAAGCTGCGGAACTGAAGAAAATTGCCAAAGAAAAAGGTGATAACAGCTATGAATTTGAATTGAAGGCAAAAGAATTGAAACAGCTTTCCGGTGAGATGGATAGAATTATGGATAAAGATCTTTCTTACCATTTGGATATGGAAAGTGTTGAAAAGCTTCAGAAAAGATTGGGATTTCAAAATCCAAAATTAAACTTAGAGAATAGAAAATCAATCAGGATTTCCCCGGATGGACACAAATACAAAGTTAGAATAAATGGTAATGACGAACAAGGTTATGATGTGGATGAATTTTTGTATTCAAAAGACTTCAAAGAAAAATCTGGGCTTTCAGATGATAAAATTAGAACTATGAAAGAGGCTCTAAATTTGTCAGGCCGCAAAATAAATGAATTTTATATCAGTGGTAATAAGATTTTTTCAGACAGTAGTGTCCCTATGCCGCCAACTCCTATAACTCCTCCAATAGTAGCTCGTGGATACACAGGAGTAGCAAAATATACTGATGTAAAGCCCTATGTTTTATCTAAAAAAGACCAGAGAAAATTTGAAAAATTATCAAAAGAAAAGGCTGAGTTGGCAAGAAAACAAGCAGAAATTTCTAAGAAGCAGGCAGAAATTGTAAAAGAACAAATACCGGTAGGAAATCCTTGGATCATTTCAGTGGATGCACATGCAAAACCAAAAACCAATTATTCAGTTACTTCCAGCTACACGGAGTCAGGAATGCCTGCAAACAGTAAAATTCTTTCTAAAAGTTCGGTTTACACAACAGTTGCAAAAGATATGATTGTTAGTAATTCAACGGATAATATAAAAATTTTCATTGATGGTAAAGCAAGTTCGAATGAAGAAATGAAAAAGCTTGAC
Source organism: Chryseobacterium sp. C-71 (assembly GCF_020911865.1). Taxonomy (NCBI): domain Bacteria; kingdom Pseudomonadati; phylum Bacteroidota; class Flavobacteriia; order Flavobacteriales; family Weeksellaceae; genus Chryseobacterium; species Chryseobacterium sp. C-71. Next base: position 791,552 of record NZ_CP087131.1, on the reverse strand, counting down.
ACTAATAAAATATCCAGTATAACTGTGAATAAAACAAAAACAACAGGAAATGAGGCAGGAGAAATTCATATTAAAATGAAAGACTAAATTATCATAAAACAAAATCATGGAAACTGTAACCTACTGTTTAAAAGCAATTGTATGCTCCGGAATATTGTATGCGTATTATCTTCTATTTCTGAAAGACAAAACATTCCATCATTACAACAGATTTTATCTTTTATTGTTGGTTGTGGTTTCACTGATTTTGCCATTGCTGAAAATTGAATATTTTACGATAGAATTCAGCAATCAGGTTTTTCTCGTGATCAATAAATTTCAAAGCTTTACAGATTCTAAAAACACAAATGATGGAATCAATTACTGGGAATATATCAACTTTGGAATTATAGGAATTGCAATACTGCTATTGTCAAAACTCGTATTTGGAATTTTAAAGATTATTCGATTTAAAACTCAATTTAAGAAAGAAAATTTTGAAGGAATCAATTTTTACCAGACCAATCTTTCAGAAGCTCCGTTTTCTTATTTTAAAAATTTGTTTTGGAAGAATACAATTATCCTCAATTCAGATCTTGGAAAGCAGATTTTAAAGCATGAGATGGTTCACATCGAGCAGAAACATTCGTATGATAAGATTTTTATTGAAATCGTTACCGCTGTTTTCTGGTTCAATCCGTTTTTTTATTTAATTAAAAAAGAAATTAACTTAATTCACGAATATCTGGCGGACAATAAAGCCGTGAAACAATCGGACACCAAAGCATTTGCGCAGATGCTTTTAGCAAGTCACTTTTCTGGAAATCAGTTGCCTGCGACCAGTCCTTTTCTCAGTTCAAACCTTAAAAAAAGACTTAAAATGATTCAAAAACCAAAGACAAAATTCGGATATGTGCGCAGAATTTCAGCGTTGCCGGTTTTATTTACCGTCGCTTTCGCTTATATGGTGAACGCAAAAAATAAGGAAATAGAAAAGGTTAATCATGATGTTGAAAAAATAGTTCAATCATTAGAATTTAAAAATAATCCTACAGAAGTTCAACCGAATACTGAAAATGTTTCAGTTGAAATAATTAGAGATACTATAAAACCACCGGTGTCTGAAGTTTCAAACACCAACACTATTTCAAACCTGAAAATTACTAGCAGTGTAGAAAATTCTTGGGGAAACCAATTGAAAGATGCAGGTGAAAGCGATATATTTCTTGTGGACGGTAAGAAAGTGAGCAAAGATGTCTTTATTGATTTTTTTGGTAAAAATATAGATACACCCAATTATATTTTTAGCCACTCAACGCCTAAAAATGATGATATTAAAGTAATGATTTATAGTGCTGCCAAAAATAGCGATCAACTTTCCAGTGCTGTGCGAAACAAACTGATGAAGGAGAATAAGGTGGGTAATGATATGTTTTTGTACATGACTAAAATGATATCTACTGATCAAGAAAGAGAAAATCTGAGACAATCAGTTTTGGAAGCAGCAAAAGCAAGAAAAGCAGTGGAGGAAGCACAAGATAAGAGGGGAAATGAGGTAAGCAAAAATTTGGATTTCAAAAAAGGACGTGATTATAATAAAAACCCTTTAAATCAAAACGAAATTAAAGAGCTGCGAGCTGATGCTGAAAAACTTAAAATTAAATCAGAAAAAGAGTTTGAAGCCAGAAAAGATAATATGATTATTTTCAAATATGATGCAATTGTTTCTTATGTTAAAAATGAAGATCAATCAATAACAAAGGATGATAGAAAAGATCCTGTAAAAGCAACCGTAATGATGATGCCTCTCATAGATGGAAGATTTTTTGTTGACGGAAAAGAATTCACAAAAGAAGAGCTGAAAAAATACATGAAGAGTTTTGAAGAAGACGTTTTTAGAAAAGATATTGCTTCTGCAAAAGCTCCTTTCAAATCTGTAAAAATGTACAGAACTCCTTACGGAGATAAAGGTTTCTCAAAACTTGATAAAGTAGAATTTTCCACAAAATAAATTTTAGATGAAACTAATAATCTCTCTGAGTGTATTTCTGATTACCTTCTTAGTGAATGCACAGAATAAAAGGTTTACCTACGAATATAAATTTATCCTGGATTCTACCAACGTTTCCGATGTGAAAAATGAATTGATGAATCTGGATGTTTCAGAATCAGGATCAAAATTTTACAGTTACACGGTTTATCATTCAGATTCTATTGCAAAAATTGATTTGGAAAAACAATTGGCAGCAACTGGTGCAATCAACATTAAATCTGATATGCGAAAAGGTTTGGTGAGATATTCAGTTACCAAAAAATATCCTAAATATGAGGTTTTCTTACACAATAGAATTTTGATGGATCAGTATAAGGTTTCTGAAGAAAGACCGATTGTGTGGAAAATCACTTCTGAAAAACTGAAAATCGGTGAGTGGACAACCCAAAAAGCAGAAGCTGGTTTTGGCGGAAGACATTGGTATGCATGGTTTACGACAGATATTCCGATTCAGGATGGGCCATACAAATTTCATGGACTTCCCGGATTAATTGTAAAGCTGGAAGATCAGACCCAATCTCATCGTTTTACTTTGCAGGCTGTGAAAAATATCAGTTCGCTCCCAGAAGATATTTTTGCAGCTAAAGAAATTTTAGTTAATTCAAAACAATATAATAAATTGGTAAAAGAATACGAGACTGATCCAACGAAAGGTCTTCAGCAAATGCAGATGGGTGGCATGACGATGATTATGAAAGAAGGACAAAACAAGCACATGAAAGATCAGGAAGAACGTTTGAAGGCAAGATTGAAAAAAGATAATAACCGAATTGAACTCATTAAAAATTAATAAAATGAAAAAAATACACACCCTATTATTTCTAATCATTGGATGCAGCATTTTTGCTCAAAACCGTTTTTACTATGAATACAAATTTATTCCAGATTCTACCAACAGAGCAGATATTAAAAAAGAAATGATGCTTTTGGATATTGACAAAAACGGATCTAACTACTATAGTCAGGATAAATTTATCGCAGATTCTACATCGAAGGCCGATTTGGAAAGACAATTAAAGGCAGGTTCGGGAAATTTCACTATCAACCGTACGGATAAGCAGGGAAGTGTTGGGTATAAAGTTACCAAACAGTATCCGGATTTTAAAACATTTCTTTTTTTGAAGGTCTCTTCCGACAATTATAAAATTGCAGAAGATCAAAAACCAGAATGGAAAATACTTCCAGACAAGCAGAAAGTCGGAGAATATAATGCTCAGAAGGCTACCACCAGTTACGGTGGAAGAGAATGGATAGCATGGTTTTCTACGGATATTCCTTTTCAGGACGGACCTTACAAATTTTATGGGCTTCCTGGTTTAATCGTAAAAATTGAAGATAAAACAGGATCTCATTCAATGACTTTGGTCGGGAATAAAACGGTACAAACGACACAGAATGCTGAGCCGGAGCTTCCACAGGGAATTCAGTTGTTTGGTGCAGGACAAGATATTGAAGCCAACAAAAATCAGTTTAAAAAAGTTTGGAAAGCTTACCTCAATGATCCCACTAAGAATATGCGCGAAATGATGATGAAAAACAGCGAAACTAATCGAGTTATCTTTAAATCAAAAACAGCTGATGGAAGAGAAATTTCGGACCCGAATCAGGTTTTTAGAGAAGTCGAAAAAAGAACCAAAGAAAGCCTTAAGAAGAATAATAATTCTATCGAACCAGATTTATATAAATAGAAAGTATTTCAAATTAGAAAGTTAACAACTGTCTAGAAGGTTAATTTAACTACGTTACTGAAAAAAATAAATGCGGTGAAAATTGTCACCGCATTTTTTATTTACTTTTTACCGGTAATCCACTGATTTTGAAGTTTCAGTTCGGCAGGAGTAGGATTTGCTTTAAATTGAAGCGTTTCGATAGTCATTTTATCTAAAACTGCTTTTCCTTTAAGATCAATTTTGTCGGTTTTATCACCGTTTTTTCTAAGAACAGTTACCGTTACATTTTGTCCGTCTTTGATGGTTTTAGAATAATTGATAAACTCCTGTACGTTTTGAATGTTAATTGTTTTGCCGTCCAAAGCAAAAACCTCATCAGTGATTTTAAATCCTATACTTTTTGCGAATGGCGACAAAGCTGAGTTTTCGTCAAACACAAAGGTGTTGTTTTTTTCGTTATAACCAGTTTGGTTAGGATCTTTTATCATCCAGAAAATTGGCGGAGTGTCCTGCTTGTTGATTTCTACCCCAACCATATTAAGATATTCTGCATAAGGTGTTGGCTGGCTTCCGGCGATGTATTTATTGTAAAAATCTTTTACCTGAGGAAATCCTGTGATGGTTACCAACTCGTCAATCAGCTTATCATCTTTGAAAGGTTTGTTTTCACCAAATCTCTGAGATAATTTTCTGATCATATCACGGTAGCCCATTTCACCGTTGGATAGTTTTCTCAGTTCAATATCAAGACACATCGTCAAAAGCGTGCCTTTTTCGTACACATTTCTGTACTGATCTTTATATTGATCCTGAAGAATATTTTTACTCATCACCGTAAACGGCATCGTGTCATTATAGCTTTTAGAATTTTTGATTTTGTCGCTCATTCTCTGAAGAAATTGATCTTTGGTAATCAATCCTTCCTGAATCTGAAACAAATTGGCAAAATATTCAGTTCCGCCTTCATACATCCAAAGGTGCTGAGACATTTTCGGATCTGCATAATCGAAATAATGAATTTCTTCAGAATGCGTTTTTAATGGATTCACTGTATGGAAAAACTCGTGAGAAACTACATCCACAATCGCTTCATCGATGGCTTCTTTAGGCATCATCTCGTGAAGAACAACGCTCGTAGATTCGTGATGTTCAAGCGCTCCAAAGCCTTTGATCTGCGGGCCTTCAGTTCCTGCAAGATAGAGCATAATCGCATATTTTTTATTCGTATTCATATCACCCAAAAATTTCTTCTGAGCAACCACCATTTTTTCCAGATTTTCTTTAAAGTCTGCTGCTTTGTACTTCCCGGTCGGAGAATAAACTCCTAAAACCAAATCCATTCCGCCAGCATTGAACGTTATAAAATCGGGCTTAGAGTACATTAACGGAGAATCTGTAAGCTTAGCGTAATTTGCTAAAGTAAAAGTATCGGTAGCCTCAGATTTATCCTGATCTACAAGAGCGGTCGTTCCGTAAAAATCATTAGGTTTTTGAATCACCAGTTGATAAGGCACATCCTGCATATTATCAATATATCCTACAAAACCGTGGGTATTGATCATGAAGATTTTTCCTGCTTCAATATCGGTTCCTGAAGGCGAAAATACCGCTTTATGCTTTTCTGTTTCGTTTTCTTCATCAAAACTGTCATTCACCAAATACGTAATTTTGCTTAATGCCTGAGCATTTTTTAGTGAATACGTATTGTCATTTACTTTGGTGAAAGCCAATTCTTTTCCTTTATTATCTAAAAATTTAATTCCTTCGATGAATCTTCCGTAATCATCCACAGAATATGTTCCGGGAACGGTTTTAGGGAAATGAAATTTCACATCTCCGGATTTCATTTTCGGAAATTCCATTGTTACTGCTACTTTATCGTCTTTCACATTCACCAAATCAATATTGGTTTTAATTGACTGCGCATTACTGAAAGCTGCAGCAAGAATTCCTAAGCTAAGTGCTAATTTTTTCATTAGATTTATTTTATAGATAAGTAGTTGATAGAAAATTGGTTTTGTTACAGAGATTCTAAAATATTAAAGATAAATTTTTGTTAAATCTTGCTTATATATTTATCATTAATATGGTTCTGTATTTTAGATTCGTCCATAAGTGAATATTTTTCAACATCTTCTTCTTTGAACAATACAGTCAAATGGTCTGCTGTATAATAATTGTTTTCAGATTCTGTTATTTCAAATGCTGAAATCCAAAGACTTTCTTCTTGAATGTTGATTCTCCACGTCATTGGCAGTCGAGTAATTTTCTTTCTGCCTTTTGGGATGTATATTGTTAAAAATAAGCGATATTCCTGGCTTTCGATCTTTTCCCAATAAACTTCAACTGAAAAGATTTTTCTATTGATTTTATTAATCCAATTTTGATTTTCTGTAACATCAATAGTTTTAAACCTTCTCTAATTTTTATTTCAGACAGTTCTTCAAATCCAATTCCGTAACAACGAAATTCATTATCCCATTTTATTTGCAATAACTTACCATTGTCAAGTAGAAATATTACATTCATATCAATAGAATGAATGTTTTGTGAATGTTCCCAAAATTCAGAATCAATTTCGTAGTTGATTTCTTCATAAAAAACTTTTTGAATTTTTCTTCCTACAAAATTAGAATCTATGCTTTCAATATATTCTACTTCTTTTTGCTGAGCAATATTCATATTGTTTTTTTCTTGTTGAAATTTATCACTACACCTTCTTATATCTCAAATAGTAATTCTTATTAAACTCAACCGGCTGGCTACTTTTAAGTGTAATTTTCTGCCAAGACTCAGTGGGAGAAATTGTCTGTTCACCAAATCTTACAGGAAGATTCAGATTTTTTACTACGTTGGTAAAACGGTATTTTAGCTCTTTGTCATTTTGAGAATACTCTAAAACCGGAACTTTTGTGGTTCTTAAATATTGGTTAAAAACTGTAGAAAAATCAATTCCTGATTTCTCCGAGATGTATTTTTCAATCTGCTCTGTTGTTACCGTTTGATGATAAAAATCTTTATTTAAACCTCTCAAAATCTGTCTGAATTTTACATCATCATTCATGATTTGTCGCATTGTATGAATCATGCTTGCGCCTTTCGGGTACATATCACCGCTTCCTTCATTTCGTACCCCGTATTTTCCGATAATCGGAACGTCGTTGGCGATATTGTTCTGAATTCCCTGAGCATAAATATCTGCAGATTTTTTATCCATATAATCTTCGGTAAATAAAACTTCAGAATACATCGTAAAGCTCTCATGAATCCACATGTCTGCCTGATCTTTTGCAGTGATATTATTGGCAAACCATTCATGACCACTTTCGTGAATGATGATATAATCCCAATTCAATCCCACGCCTGTTCCGGAAAGATCATTACCCAAATATCCGTTCACATATTGATTTCCGTAGGCAATATTGCTCTGATGTTCCATTCCCAAATAAGGAGAATCTACCAATTTGTAAGAATCTTCATAAAAAGGATAAGGCCCGAACCAGTGTTCAAAGGCTTTTAACATCGGTTTTACCTGCTGAAACTGTTTTTTTGCCCGATCCAAATTATAATCAATTACCCAATAATCGAGATCTAGTTTTCCTTTTTCTCCGGCATAAGAATCTTTGAAATTGACATATTTACCAATATTCGGAATGATAGAGTAGGCGTTAATAGGATTTTTAACTTCCCATGTGAAAATATTTTTTCCGTTTTCTGTTTTTTTATCAGTCAATCTTCCGTTTCCAATTCCTACTAAATCTGATGGAGTTATAATTTTCATCACGATTCCGTTTTCAGGCTCGTCATTCCAGATATCTTTTACGGGAAGCCATACAGAGGCACCAATTCCTTCATCTGCAACGCTCATCCAAGGATTCCCTTTTTCGTCTTTGGTGAAAACCCAGCCGCCATCCCAAGGTGCATTTTTTGCAATCGTAGGATTTCCGGAGTATGTGATGTCTATCGTAAATTTTTCTCCCTTTTTGAAATTTTTCTTTGATGAAATGAAGATAAAATCTCCATCTCGTTTAAAGCCGTCAATCGTTGGAAAACTGCAATCGATTTTATCAGCTTTCATCGGTTTTTGAAGGTCAATCTGAAAAACAGGATTGGTGACATCTTTTAGAATTTCAAAACTGATTTTGTTGTTTCCTCTAATACTTTTTTGTTCAAAATCGGGCTCCACAGAAAGTTCATATTTTTTGACATCCCAAAAATTCCTGAATTCTGTATTTGAACCTTTTAAAGTATCCTGTTTGGTGAACTTTTTATTTTGCTCAAAAAATTGACCAAAAGCCAATCCTGAAGCCAATAAAATCGAGTAGGAGAGTTTATACATAAGTTGTGAAATTTGATGTCTTCAAAAATATAAAATTTAAAATCAATTGAATAAAAAAGTGTAAAGAAATGCAGGAAGTGAAGAATTTTTAATGAATACTTTCAATTTTTAGCTAAAAAAAAGATTGTTTTAAGTTTACAGTCTCTAATTTTTATTTAAAAGAGACAACGGTTTTTCACTTTTACCCTCTGTCTTCAACAAGGTTCCATTGCTTGTTTTCCCATTGACGATATAATTTCCGTCAGCAAATCTGCAATCGTGGCTTCCCACATAACCGAACATTCCGTAATGCAAGTAAGCATAGTGATGAAAACCCGATATGGTAAAATAAATGTTATTTTTAGTTTCTAAAATGATGCTGTCTGACTTTTTAAAGTTTTCAAATGGGATGTTCGTACTCAAATAATTGTCGGGTTCTGAGACTTTATATTTGAGAATGGTATCTTTGATAATCGTATTATTTCGAATTAAATAAAACTTTAATTGATCAATTTCATTTTTTCTAAATTGCCCCACTATAATGGTTGGTTTTTCTGTAATTGTGGTGATACTATCACATTCTTTCGAATATTTGATGCCGTCTTCTTCCGCTCTTTCGTGGCTGGTTTCCATTGACCACCAAAACCATCCAACAAGCATTCCGATAATCAATATCAATACTGCTAAAGCAATTAAACAACCTCTTAAATATTTATTCATTTCAAAAGTATCACATGATGAGCTTTAAATTTAAGTATTTCTAAATTATATATTCGCAAACGATAAATTAAAAGTTTCTGAAAGTAATTGGATTGGATCAATTATGAAAACAAAGCGGCGGAAAAATCTTTGATTTTTCCGCCGCTACTATATTATTAATTTCAGCCTTAGCCTCAACTTATTTCTAAACCACCGGTAATTTAGCTTCTCTTTTCTGCACTTTTCTGTACGTATAAGCACACATTAAAATACTGAATTCATATAAGAAAAGTAACGGTAAAGCCGCCATCATCATGCTCAAAACATCTGCCGGAGTAATGATTGCTGCAACTACCATAATCAGAACAATCGCGTGTCTGCGGTATTTTTTCATGAAAGCCGGGTTTAGAATTCCAATCGTCGTTAAAAAGTAAATCAGCACAGGGAAAAGAAATACAACACCCATTCCCAAAACTACTTGTAAAAACAAAGTGGTATAATCACTCAAATCGTAGAGCGGAATAATAATGTCTGAGATCTTAAAAATAACTCCGAAATTAACCGCAAATGGCAAGATTAAAAAGTAACCACACAAAACACCCATCATGAAAAGAATCCAGACAGAATTGATGATAAAGATGGAATTTTTTCTCTCGTTAGGATGCAAAGCAGGACTTATAAATCTCCACAATTCCCAAACAATATAAGGGAAGCCGATGACCAAACCACCAAAAATAGAAACGGCCATCATCACATTAAACTGCTGATACAATCTCTGCACACGCACCGGAAATTCTTTAGGTAAAGTAATGCTGTCTTCACCCAAAATCAATCTTGAAAAATGATTGACTGCTTTAAAAGTAGGAAAATCATTTCTTGTTGGTCCAAAAAAAACATGATCCATAATCCAATTGATATTAAAACCAACTACAAAAGCGGCAATAATAATAGCAATAATCGAACGGATAAGATGACCTCTCAGCTCACCAATATGTCCAAAAAAGGACATGTCTTTACCTTCACTCACAGAATTTTTTTTAATGTTTTCAAATTTATGAAAAAAAGTGGGGAGTTGGATGATGGAAATTTGAGATTCATTGTTTTAATCTATCTTTTGTAATATTTTCACTTTAATTAAATCTTAACCTTTTCCTAATTAATTCCCTCGTCTAACAGCTTATGAATGTCAATAATCCCGAAATACTGACCGTTTTCTGTCACTATCAGCTGTCCGATATTGTTGTCTTTTAAAATTTTCATGGCTTCTTTTGCCAAAGCATCTTTTTCAATACTCTTAGGATTTCCGGACATGATATCTTTGGCTAAAACTTTTGAAATATCGTCTCCATTCAACAACATTCTTCGCAAATCTCCATCTGTAATCACTCCGAGAATTTTTTCTTCGCTGGTTACAACAGTGATTCCGTGACTCGAAGCGCTGATTGAAATAATCACGTCTCTGATTGAAGATTCTTCGGTAACCTGAGGTTTTTGTGAAGAAACAAACTGTTCAACTCTCGCCGTTAGATTTTTACCTAAACTTCCACCCGGATGAAATTTGGCAAAATCATTTTCTCTAAAATCATTTAATTCCATCAAAGAAATAGCCAAAGCATCTCCCAATGACATTTGTAAGGTGGTAGAACTTGTTGGAGCCAATTTATTCGGACAAGCTTCCAAATCAACATGAGTATCAAGAATTACGTCAGAATATTCTGCCAGTTTACTTTTTCTGTTTCCCGTCATTCCTATCAATGCAGAAGAATAGTCTTTAAGATAAGCGACAAGATTAATGATTTCCGGTGAATTCCCGGAATTTGAAATGCACAACACAACATCCTGCTTCTGAATAACTCCCAAATCACCGTGAATGGCTTCTGAAGCGTGTAAAAACTGCGAAGGAGTACCTGTAGAATTTAATGTAGCAACAATTTTATTCCCGACATGTGCAGATTTTCCAATCCCTACGACAATCAATTTACCTTTTGCAGAATGAATGATTTCCACGGCCTTTACAAACTCTTCGTCGATTCTGTTTTTTAATTTTTCTAATTCAGCAATTTCGATTGCTAACGTGCTCTTAGCGATTGAAATAATATTTGATGTATCCATTTTTCCGGTATGATTTGTATCTAAATAGGCTAAAGTAAAACCGTATCATTTAAGAATATTTAACGCTGGTTTTATTTTTAATAAATCTCTTTACTTTTATTTTCAGTAAAAATGTTATAACTTTGGGTTAGATGCAAATTTAGCAATACAAAATTAGATGAGCGCAAAAAAAGCCAATTTATCAGGCGAGTTAAAGAAATACTTCGGATTTTCTACTTTCAAAGGTCAGCAGGAACTTATTATTGAAGAGCTGTTGCAAGGCAAAGACATTTTTGTCTTGATGCCGACAGGAGGTGGTAAATCTTTGTGTTATCAACTTCCCGCCCTTATTTCAGAAGGAACTGCTATTGTGGTTTCACCATTGATTGCTTTAATGAAAAATCAGGTGGATGCCGTCAACGGTCTTTCATCTGAAAATGGAGTAGCCCATGTTCTTAATTCTTCTCTTAACAAAACCCAGACCAAACAGGTTTTTGACGATATAAAAAGCGGGAAAACCAAACTATTATATGTAGCTCCGGAATCTTTAATCAAAGAAGATTATCTGGAATTTTTCAGAGATGTGAAGATCTCATTTGTTGCGATTGACGAAGCACACTGTATTTCAGAATGGGGACACGATTTCAGACCCGAATACAGAAACTTAAAATCAATCATCGATAAGATTGCAGATGTTCCGGTTATTGCACTTACAGCAACGGCAACGCCAAAAGTTCAGGATGATATCCAGAAGACTTTAGGAATGACAGATGCTTTGGTTTTTAAAGAAAGTTTCAACAGAGCTAATTTGTATTATGAAGTTCGCCCGAAAGTAAATGTTGATAAAGAAATTGTAAAGTTTATCAATAAACACAAAGGAAAATCAGGAATTGTATACTGTTTGAGCCGAAGAAAAGTAGAGGAATTTGCCCAGCTTTTACAGGTTAACGGAGTTAATGCGCTTCCTTATCATGCTGGTTTAGACCAAAAAGTAAGAGTGACGAATCAGGATAAATTCCTGATGGAAGAGGCTGATGTTATTGTCGCAACCATCGCATTTGGGATGGGAATTGATAAGCCGGATGTTCGTTTCGTGATTCACTATGATTTCCCGAAATCTCTGGAAAGCTATTATCAGGAAACTGGTCGTGCAGGTCGTGATGGAGGAGAAGGTCATTGCTTGGCTTTCTATGATCCAAAAGATATTGAAAAATTAGAAAAATTCTTGGCTCAAAAGCCTGTATCCGAAAGAGAAATCGGATTACAGCTTTTAAATGAAGTGGTAGGTTACGCTGAAACTTCGATGAGCAGAAGACAATATATATTGTATTATTTTGGCGAAATTTTTGACCCAGTCACAGGTGAAGGTGCAAATATGTGTGATAACGCATCAAACCCTCCAAAATTAAAAGATGCAACCAATGATTTGAAAAAAGTCTTGGAATTGATTGATACAACCAAAGAAAAATTTAAGTCAAAAGATTTGATTTCTGCAATCGTCGGAAAAGAAAATGCTGTTACAAAGTCTTATAAACTTGAGCAAACTTCGTTTTTCGGCTTCGGAAAAGATGAAAAAGACAATTATTGGAAAACAATTTTAAGACAGGCAACAGTACAGAATTTTTTATTGAAAGATATAGAAACGTACGGTGTTTTAAAAATCTCGCCTAAAGGTCATGAAGTTATTAACGGAAAATTCAAAGAATCTTTCCTGATTGCCGAAGATCGTGAGTTTGATTTGTCACAAACCAAAGCAGACAGCGATCAGGTACAAATGCAGGCGAACGGAAGTCTTGATCAGAATTTATTTGCTCTATTAAAAGAGCTCAGAAAAAAGGTTGCCAAAAAACATGGAATTCCTCCTTACACGGTTTTTATGGACCCGAGTTTGGAAGATATGACCGTTCAATACCCGATTACTCTCGAAGAAATTGCAAAAGTTTACGGTGTCGGAGAAGGAAAAGCAAAGAAATATGGTAAAGAATTCGCTGATTTCATCTCTAAATATGTTGAGGACAATAATATAGAACGTACTCAGGATATGGTCTTGAAAAATGTGGCGAATAAATCAAGTCACAAAGTTTTCATCATTCAAAGTACAGATAAAAAAATTGATCTTGAAGATATTGCAAGAGCAAAAAATCTCTCAATGAATGATTTGTTGAAAGAAATGGAACGTATTGTTTATCAGGGTACTAAATTGAATATCGATTACTATATTGAAGAAAATTTTGATGAAGATATGGTAGATGAATTCATGGAATTTATGACAGAATCTGAAAGCGATAGCATGAAAGTCTTGCTGGATGAGTTTGGTGATGAACTTTCTGACGAAGAAGTGAGAATGCTGAGAATCAAATTCATTAGCGACGTTGCAAATTAATTTTTTAGATAAAAATTAAAATGGAAAATCCTATTATAGAAGCAAAAAAGGAACTCATTCAGTGGATAAAAGAAATGGATGAGTTGGAGGACATTGCAGAACTGCTAGAAATCAAACACAGAATGGTTTCAAATGTAGTAGTTGCAGAAGCTCAAGCTGAATATGTTGTGAAAGATGATTTTGATGATAGGTTTGCCAAAGGATTAACTTCTGCAGAATCAAGAAAAAGAACTAAGGAATTTATTGAAAAATTGCCTTGGAAGAAATAATTATCTATTCGGAAAAATTTAATCAGTCTCTTGAAGAACTAGTTGAAGTATTATTTACTAAAGAATATTTTGGATTTAGAATTGACTGTGAATTATATGCTGATAGAATTTATGATTTTGTAGATTTTAATGTTAACAAGCCTATAAGCCGAAATACTCCGGACAAATTCCAAAAGTATGGCAGAAAATTTTTAAAATATAAAGCCAATAATAATACTTCATGGTATATTTTTTTTGATCAGAAAGGCGGCCAATTTTTGATTAATTATATAATAAATAATCATTCACATGAATTCCCTGATTTAATAGATTTGATTTAAACAGCAAAAAATAATTATTTTTTCAAACGAAATGTTCCAATGAACAAGAAAATTTCTATCATGTTTATTCTGCCGGATCTCGAAACCGGAGGCGCAGAAAGAATCGTTACCACGATTGCAAATCATCTCTCCCGAGATCGTTTTGAGCCTAAGATTTTGCTTCTTCGCAAACAAGGTGGTTATCTTGATTTTCTTAAAAAAGATGTGGAAATTATCGATATCAATACCGAAAGAATCAGACATTCATTAAAGCCTATTTTAAAAGAAATTTACCGAAGAAAACCCGATATAGTTTTTTCTGGTTTTGGGGAGGTGAATGCTTATCTTTCAATGTTTATCAAGCTTTTTCCGAAGGTCAAGTTCATTGCAAGAGAGACCAATGTTGTTTCGCAACACGTGACAAAAAAAGAGATTAAATTTTTCTACAATTTCTATAATAATTATCAGCAGATTATCGCACAAAGTGATGATATGATGAATGATTTGATTGATAATTTTAAAATCAACCGTTCAAAAATTATTAAAATTAATAATCCTGTCGACTTCGATTTTATTGATGAAAAACTGAAGGTTTCCCATAAGCCTGAAAGTTTTAAATACAATTATAAAAACGTTGTAGCAATTGGCAATCTATCTGCCAGAAAAGGTTTTGATAATTTACTGAAAGTTTTTTCCAGGTTAAAAAACGAGAAAATTTTACTACACATTTTGGGTGATGGCAAAGACCGAGAAATTCTTCATCAGATGAAAGATTTTTTAGGTTTAAAAAATGTGGTTTTTCATGGTAAACAGGAAAATCCGTATGAATATTTAAAATATGCAGATCTGTTCATTCTTTCTTCAAGATATGAAGGATTTCCTAATGTTTTACTGGAAGCTGGTGCTTGTGGAACATATTCTTTAGCCAATAATTGCCCTGGCGGAATTAATGAAATCATTCAGCATAACACCAATGGAGAAATTTCTGATATTGAAAATCATGAAAAATTTTCACAAAAAATTATGCAGATTTTACATCAGTCGCATGATCAGGATGCCATCAAGAATTCTATAAAGGCTCGTTTTTCAAAAGAGATTATTTTGAATAATTACGAAAAGGTTTTGTTGGATTTAATGAAAAGAAGATAATCTGTATATTTCCTTAAATTTGCAGTTCAATTTTTATAAAGACCAATATTTCATTCATGAAAAAACTTCCGAAACTGGGGTGTGCCTGCGAAAAACACGACTTAATCGAATCTGAATACAGAACTTCAAGCTTGGGAACAGATCTTACAGATGACAGAAAAGCAGAAGTAAATGTCATCCAATGCAGACTTTGCCAGAGAATTTGGATAAAATATGATATTGAATTTTCAAACTCTCCAGAATCAGGAAGATGGTACAAAGGAATCATCGCCAAAAAAGATGTTGCAGGAATCAAGCCGGAAGATGCTGTGGAGCATCTCGAAAATCTTGAATGGTACATTTGTGGAGGATCGTTTTTTGGAAATAAAGAAGAATTTGGACGAGGAAAATTAAATTTAGATTTATAAAATTGCCTGGATGATGCTAAGATTAGAATTCAAACAAAAAATATTCTCAATCTATTAAACTTCCATCATCGAGCATTTGAAAACTTGACAAAACTCACTTTGCTCCTTGTAAATTAATCAGTAAATTTGTAATCATTAAGAATAGCTAATAATAAATTATAAAAATAAAATGAGTCAATTCGATGTTACCGTAATAGGTTCTGGTCCTGGTGGTTATGTTGCCGCAATTCGTGCAGCACAATTAGGTTTCAAAACAGCAATTATCGAAAAATATTCAACTTTAGGCGGAACTTGTCTTAACGTTGGATGTATTCCTTCAAAAGCGCTTCTAGATAGTTCTGAACATTTCGAAAACGCAAAACACAATTTTGCAGGTCACGGAATTATTATTAATGAACCTCAAGCTGACATCGCAAGAATGATTGAGCGTAAAAATGAGGTTATCAAACAAAATACAGACGGAATCAGCTATTTGATGAACAAAAACAAAATCACTGTTTTTGAAGGTCTTGGAAGCTTCGAATCTGCTACTCAGGTTAAAGTAACAAAAAACGACGGTTCTACAGAAACGATTGATTCTAAATATACCATCATTGCAACAGGTTCTAAACCAACTTCTTTACCTTTCATCACTTTAGATAAAGAAAGAGTAATCACTTCTACTGAAGCATTAAATTTAAAAGAAATTCCTAAGCATTTAGTAGTTATTGGTGGTGGAGTTATCGGTCTTGAATTAGGTTCTGTTTATTTGAGATTAGGATCTCAGGTAACGGTTGTTGAGTTTATGGATAAGATTATTCCTACCATGGATGGTGCTTTAAGTAAAGAATTAACGAAAGTTCTTAAAAAGCAAGGAATGAAATTCATGCTTTCTACAGCAGTTTCGGCAGTTGAAAGAAATGGAGATACTGTAAAAATTACAGCTAAAGATAAAAAAGGAGAAGAAGTGACCGTTGAAGGAGATTACTGTTTGGTTTCTGTAGGTAGAAAGCCTTACACAGACGGTCTTGGATTAGAAAAAGCAGGTGTTGAATTAGACGAAAGAGGAAGAGTGAAAACTAATGATCACCTTCAGACTAACGTTGCAAACATTTACGCAATCGGAGACGTTATCAAAGGGGCAATGTTGGCTCACAAAGCTGAAGAAGAAGGAGTTTTTGTAGCTGAAACATTGGCTGGACAAAAACCTCACGTTAACTATAACCTAATTCCAGGTGTTGTTTACACTTGGCCTGAAGTTGCGGGAGTTGGTAAAACTGAAGAACAGCTAAAAGAAGAAGGTGTAGCCTATAAAGTGGGTTCTTTCCCAATGAGAGCATTAGGAAGAAGCCGTGCAAGTGGTGATGTTGATGGTTTGGTGAAAATCATCGCAGACGAAAAAACTGACGAAGTTTTAGGAATGCACATTGTAGGAGCAAGAGCTGCCGATTTGATTGCAGAAGGTGTTATCGCAATGGAATTCCGTGCAAGTGCAGAAGATATTGCAAGAAGTTCTCACGCTCACCCAACGTATGCAGAAGCTATCAAAGAAGCTGCTTTGGATGCTACGGGTAAGAGACCTATTCATATGTAACAAAGAAATTTTGGTATCTTAAATACACTAAATAAATATTTTTAATAATGCAGAAATTCCTTTGAGTTTCTGCATTATTTTTATAAAATATGTGGTATTTTTGATTAAACTAAAAATGAATGTTATGAAAATTACACGTTTACTTTATTTATTATTGCTTATTCTGACTTTTTCTTCGGTAAAGGCACAAGATTTTTTCACTCCTATTAATGAAAGAAGTATAAAAGCTGAAGCGAAAAGCAGAACAGTGACACCAGAAAAGTTCCTTACCTATCAATTAAATGTAGGGAGCATCAAAAATTATTTTAATTCTGTACCTGAACTAAAAGATAATGATTCTAAAAATAGTGCAAGCATTATCATCCTACCAATGTCAGACGGAACGAAGGCCAGATTTAAAATTTGGAAATCATCTGTAATGGATCCTAAATTGGCAGCACAATTTCCAGAACTTGTTACTTTTACAGGACAAGGTGTTGATGATGCTTATGCTACTGTAAAATTAGATTTTACAGAATTAGGATTTCATGCTCAGATAAAATCTGTAGTGACTGGAGATTTATATATTGATCCTTATTCGAAGAATGATATTAATAATTATATTGTATATAAAAGAAGTGATTTAATCAATAATCATGTCAGAACCTGTGGTGTAAAAGATGATGTAGAAACAGGAAAAAAAAACGTAACACCAAGCGTCGGCACCCAAATTAGAATTTTCAGATTGGCAGTTGCTTGTACTGGTGAATATGCTATAGCTGCAACAGGTTTACCTTCTCCTACTGTAGCTCAAACCCTTTCTGCTATTGTAACTACTGTAAACAGAGTCAATGGTGTGTATGAACAAGAAGTGGCTGTAAGACTGGTTTTAATAGCTAATGAAGCAAGTATTATTTTTACAAATCCTAATACTGATCCATTTACAGGAAATGATGATGCAGATATATTAATTGATGAAAGCCAAACCAATATTAATTTATTAATTGGTTCTGCAAATTATGATATTGGACATACTTTCAGCACCGGTGGAGGTGGATTAGCAGGATTGGGAGTGATTTGTATCAATTCTGATAAAGCAGCTGGAATTACTGGTTCTAGTAATCCTGTTGGAGATCCTTATGATATTGATTATGTAGCACATGAAGTAGGACATCAGTTCGGTGGACCTCATACATTTAATGCTACGACAGATAATTGTGGTGGTGGCAATCGCTCAGGAGCGAATGCAGTAGAACCGGGAAGTGGAATTACAATCATGGCCTATGCAGGAATTTGTGGAAATTTAAATGATCTTGCTGGTAATAGTATTGCTACTTTTCACACACGCTCATTTCAAACAATAACTTCGACAGTTTTGGCAAAAACATGTCAGGTTACAACTCCAGTGTCTAATACTGCTCCCGTTGTAAATGCAGGAAGTAATTATACAATACCTGTAAATACACCATTTAAATTAACAGGGTCGGCTACAGATGCACAAAATGCCGGGCTTACTTATTCTTGGGAACAAAATGATACTGGACCTGCAGGAAATTGGAATGCTCCTACTGGTAATGCCCCATTATTTAGATCATATTTGCCAACTACCGTTCCGTACAGATATTTTCCAAAAATTCAAGATGTATTGAGTAATACAGTTACAAAAGGTGAATTTTGGCCAAATTATGCGAGATCTCTAGAATTTAGATTAACCGTAAGAGATAATAATGCAGGTTGTGGTGGTATTGCAAATGACGATGCAGCGATTACTGTTAGCGGAGCTTCAGGACCTTTCAGAGTAACTGCTCCTGCTACAGCCGTAACATGGAATGGAAGCAGTTCACAAACAATAACATGGAATGTTGCAAATACTACTGCGGCTCCCGTAAGTTGTGCTAACGTAAGTATTCTACTTTCTACAGACGGAGGTCTTACTTATCCCATTACAATTTTAGCATCTACACCTAATGATGGTTCAGAGATAATCACAGTTCCTAATGTTAATACATCACAGGCAAGGGTTATGGTGGCAAGCGTAGGAAATGTTTTCTATCATATTAATCCTTCTAACTTTAGTATTAATCAGGTTTTAGCGGTGAATGAAGCTACTCAGGATAATGACGCTTTTGTAGTTTATCCTAATCCGAGTAAAGGGATATTAAATGTTAAATTTATCAGACAAAACGAAATTCATGATATCAGCTTATATGATTTAAGTGGTAAGTTAGTTTTCAGAAAGCTAAACAATACTACGGGTAGTGATAGAATCGCTACTTACAATTTAGATAAATTAGTAAAAGGAGAATATTTAATTAATATTAAATCTAAAACAATTGATAAAACGATAAAGTGGATTAAAGAATAAAATTAATTTTTAATAGATTTTTTTGATTATCAGAATTAAACTAACATAAAAAGAGAAGCAGCTGCTTCTCTTTTTTATTCCATATCATTGTATTAGATTCAGAAGAAGGGAAAGATATAGATTGCGTGAAATAATGTAAGATACTTTTAAATAATCTGAAAATTTCAAAATAAATGATTAAAGCAAAAATCAATTTTTATCTTTAATTAAAATTCCATTACTATTAAACCTTAAAACTCTCAAACTAATTTCCGTACCTTTGCCAACTAAATTATCATTAATGCAAATCGGAAGAACTCAGACTTTAAAAATTTCAGAAAAAAATAATTCAGGATGGATGCTTGAATCCGAAACGGGCGAGACCGCTTTTATGTCTAAAGTTTTCATTCGTGACGAAAAAGAAATTGGTGATGAAATAGAAGTGTTCGTTTATCAGGACGATCATAAGCTAAAAGCTACAACTGAAACACCGTTGGCAGAAGTTGGAGAATTTGCGGTGATGAGCTGCGTACAAAGTCTCCCAAGCGGTGCTTTTATGGATTGGGGAATTATCAAAGATCTTTTCATTCCCTACAAACAGCAAAAATCTAAAATTCTTGAAGGAAAAAGATATCTTGTGAATCTTTATATCGATGAAGAATTGGAATTGATTACAGGAACCACAAAGTTCAAAAGAAATCCGCAATACGAAAATGTACCTTTTCAAAAAGGTGATAAAGTAGAGCTCATCATGATGAACGAAAGTGAGTTGGGTTGGAATGTGGTCATCAATAAAAAATACCTCGGATTGATTTACGCATCTGATGTTTATAAAAAAGTATATCCGCTGTCTGAAGAAGAAGGTTATATTAAAACAGTCCGTGAAGATGGTAAAATAGATGTTTCTCTTCAACCGGAAGGTTTTGAAAATATTGATGAGTTTAGACAAAAAATTCTAAACAAATTAGAGCAAAACTTTGGTTTACTTCACTTATCAGACAAATCTTCTCCTGAAGAAATTAAAGATGAACTTCAAATGAGTAAAAAGAACTTCAAGAAAGCACTTGGTGGTTTGTATAAAGATAAAATCGTGGAAATTTTAGAAGATAAAATTAAACTTGTATAAGTTTACACTCAAAAATAAATTGATAGTCTGAGCATTTTGTTCAGACTTTTTTTATGATAATAATCACGGAAAATCACTTAATTATTTTGTTTAACAATTTTGTCAAAACAAATGTTTGATATATATTTGCACAAAATTGTTTAACAAAAATGTCAAAACAAGAAAAAAAAGATCAAACGCAAGAATTAATCAAAGAAACTGCAAAGAATTTATTCTTTGTGCAGGGGAAATTTAACGCAACTACACAAGAGATTGCTGATGAGGCAGGTGTTAATAGAACGCTCATTAACTATTATTTTCGATCAAGAGACAATCTTATTCAAATTATTTTTGATGAAGCTCATCGAGTAGAAAAAGAGAAATCTGAATTGATTATGAATTCAGATTTACCTTTTAAAGAGAAAATAGCCAATTTCATAGACGGAAGTCTTCAAACCAGTCTTCAATACCCATACCTGGAAACTTATATTGTGTCGCAAATCAACAAAGGAAGCTGTCACAAAAAAGATGTGGAAGAAAAAGAATTGAAGAAATTATATGAGGATATCGAAAAAGAAATGCAATTGGGAAACATTGAGAAGATGGCACCCGTACAGTTTCTTATCAACATGGTTTCGTTATTAGTATTTCCTAGTGCAGTTCGGCCTTTGTTTTTGGAGAATTTAATGATTACAGATAAAGAGTTTGATAAAATAATTTCAGAAAGAAAAGATATCATCCTCAACATGCTTTTTAAAAATTAATTAAAAATTGTTAAAGTAATTATAAAATTGAATCGTCCTTTAGGAATAAATGACTGCAAGAAATCAAAATTATTAAAAAAATAAACGAAGTAATAAATTATGAATAGAAAACTTGTAACTGCAAAAAAGCTAAAAATTGGGATAGCTGCAGCATTTATGATTTTCGGCTCTACGTCTACTTTTGCACAGCAAGAGGTTTCTTTACAAGAAGCCATCAAACAGGCTCTGCAAAATAAAGCAGAAGCCAAAAAAGCAGCTTTGCAAATCAAGAAAGCAGAGTATAAAATCGCTGAGGCAAGAGCTGGTGCGTTGCCACAAATAAGTGCAACTGCCGGGTTGACGTATAATCCGGTGATTCAAGAGTCACTTTTGGAATTTGGAGGAGAAAGGATCCGTGCTAAATTGGGTCAGCCTTGGACTTCAAGCGCCGTGGTGACTTTGAATCAGGCTATTTTTGACCAAAGAGTTTTTACAGGATTGAAAGCTGCAAAGTCTACCAGAGAATTCTACGTTTTGAATGCTCAGCTTTCTAACGAGCAGATTATTGAGAATGTAGCAACTGCCTATTATCAGGTTTTTGTACAGGAAGAAAATCTTAAAACATTAAATGTAAGTTACACGAATACCGAAAAGGTAAGAAATGTAATCAAAAGTTTAGTGGAAAACGGTTTGGCAAAAGGAATTGATCTTGATCGTACCAATGTACAGCTGACGAATATCAGTGCGAACAGACAACAATTGGTGAATGCTGTTGAGCTTTCAAAAAATTCTTTGAAATTCTATATGGGAGTTCCTATCGATACCCCAATTGAGCTTGAAGAAAAAATTATCGAGCCAAAACCTGAATTGATTGCCGGAAATGTAGATTTAGATTCTCGTACAGAGGTGAAAGTTTTACAAAAAAACAGAGAGCTTTTACAATTCAATAAAAAAGCAACTGAGGCTTATCTTTATCCAACGGTTGGGCTTACGGCTAACTATGGTTGGGCCGGTCAGGGTGGAAAATTTCCTTTGACCAACGGATTGAATAATGGAGTTCTTTGGAGCGATTATTCTGCGATTGGTTTAAATATTAATATTCCTATTTTCACGGGAGGTTCTACGAAATCAAAAATTCAGCAGGCTGAGATTGATATTTTAGACTTAGATCAGGATATTCAAAATACACAGTTGACTTTAAGCTTAGATTATAAAAATGCAATCACAAATATCGAAAATTCTTTGATTACGATTGAAAGCATGAAAAATAATGTATCACTGGCTGAAAAAGTTCAGAGAGATACTCAGGCTAATTATCAATATGGTTTAGCAACATTAACTGAAGTTTTAGATTCTGAAAATGCTTTGACAGATGCAAAACAAAATTACACCACTGCATTATTAGACTATAAACAGGCTGAAATTAAATTAATCAAGGCTAAAGGCGAACTTAATACATTACAAAACCCATAATAAAATGAAATCGCTATGAACTATAGTATAAAAAAAACTTATGAAAATGTGGCGATTGCATTTGACCTTTAAAATTAATAAATAACTTCAAATGAAAAAAACTTTAATATATATCATCGTCGCTGCTGTACTTGTAGGTTTAGCGGCTTGGAAAATTGCCGACAACAAAAAGAAGCAGGAAACTGAAGTAAAAGAAGTAGCAAAGCAGGTTGATAAAATCAACGTGAATGTAATCACCGTTGCAAGAGAAAATATAGATACAGATTACTCTGCCAATGGAACTTTTATCCCAAAACAAGAATCAAATCAGTCTTCTGAAATTTCAGGACGTATTGTAAGCGTTATGGTAAAAGAAGGTTCTAGAGTAGGAGCAGGTCAGGTTTTGGCAACCATTAAAAGAGATGCGATTGAAGTAGATGTTACTCAGGCTCAGAATAATTTACAGAATGCCATTGCAGACAACCAGCGTTATGAAAATGCTTTCAAAACAGGAGGTGTTACAAAACAACAGTTGGACAATTCAAGATTACAGTTGAAAAATGCTCAGGCTGCTGTAAGAGCTCAAGGTGTAAAAGTAAATGATACAAGCATCAGAGCCGGAATCAGTGGAATCATTAATAAAAAAATGGTTGAGCCGGGAATGGTCGTTGCGCCGGGAACTGCTTTATTTGAAATCGTAAATATTATCAGCTTAAAACTTTCAGTTTTGGTTGATGAAAGCCAGATTGGAAGAATTCAGTTGGGTCAGGAAGTTTCAATTAACGTCAATGTTTTACCTGATGAATCTTTCAGCGGAAGAATTACGTTTATCGCTCCAAAAAGTGATGCTTCTCTTAATTTCCCTGTTGAAATTGAAGTTCAGAATAGAGGAAACCTGAAAGCGGGTATGTATGCAACGGCTTTATTTAAAACAAATAACGGTGCTGAAACTCAAAATATGCTAACAGTTCCTGCTGAAGCTTTCGCAAACGGAGTTAGCTCAGGACAGATCTTCATCGTTCAGAACGGAACCGCTAAAATGATTACCGTAAAAACAGGAAAAGTATATGGTGACAAAGTGCAGATTATCAGCGGACTGAATGGAGGTGAGCAGGTAATTACCAGTGGACAGATCAACCTAGATAACGGTTCAAAAATCAATATCGTAAAGTAACAGAAGATGAAGTTAGCAGAAATATCCATTAAAAGACCGTCCCTGGTTATCGTATTATTTACGATCCTGACGTTGGGAGGTTTATTAAGTTACTCCATGATGGGGTACGAGTTGATTCCGAAGTTTGAAACCAATATGGTGACGATTTCTACCGTTTATCCGGGAGCTTCGCCTGCAGAGGTAGAAACTTCGGTGACCAGAAAGATCGAAGATGCTGTAGGTTCTTTAGAAAACGTTAAAAAAGTAGAATCTTCTTCTTACGAAAGTTTGTCGGTGATTATGGTTCAGCTGAACACAGGTGCCGATGTAAACTACGCTTTGAATGATGCACAGAGAAAGGTAAATGCTATTTTGGCAGACCTTCCTGAAGATGCAGATCCGCCATCTTTACAGAAATTTTCATTGGATGATTTACCAATCATGACTTTGAGTATTACCAGTAATAAACTGAATAATAAAGAACTTTATGATCTTTTAGATAAAAAAATTGAGCCTGTTTTCTCTCGTGTAAACGGTGTGGCTCAGGTTGACCTTGTTGGTGGACAGGAAAGAGAAATTCAGGTGAGTTTAGATGAAAAGAAAATGCAGGGTTATGGTCTTGCGATCGGAGATATCCAGCAGGCAATTCTTTCATCCAACTTAGATTTCCCGACGGGAGCTTTGAAAACAAGAACTTCAAGATCTACGATCAGACTTTCCGGGAAGTATAGAAATGTACAGGAGATGAACAATCTTGTAATTTCTAATAAAGACGGAGCACAGGTTCGTTTGTCAGACATTGCAACAGTTTTTGATACACAGAAAGATATTGAGAAAGTAGCAAGATTCAATCAGAATCCTACGATTTTGATGCAGGTGAAGAAACAGTCTGATGCAAATGCAGTATCGGTTTCAGAATTGGTTCAGAAAACAATTGCTCAGGTTCAGACCAATTATAAAGCTCAGGATGTTAAAGTGAGTATCGTAGATGACTCTACAGACTTTACTTTGGAAGCTGCAGATCACGTAATTTTCGATTTGTTCCTTGCGATTATTTTGGTGGCAGTAGTAATGTTATTATTCCTTCATAATATCAGAAATGCATTCATCGTAATGGTTTCTATTCCGGTGTCATTGATTGCAACGGTAATTGGAATGTATTTAATGGGATACACGCTAAACTTAATGAGTTTATTAGGACTTTCATTGGTAGTTGGTATTCTTGTGGATGATGCGATTGTGGTTCTTGAAAACGTTTACCGTCACATGGAGATGGGGAAAAGCAGAATTCGTGCAGCTTATGACGGAGCTTCAGAAATTGGGTTTACGGTAACAGCAATTACAATGGTAATCGTGGTGGTATTCTTACCGATTGCGATGAGTTCAGGATTGGTATCTGATATCTTGGCGCAGTTCTGTGTCACCGTAGTTATTGCGACCATGTTCTCATTGTTGGCATCATTTACCATCATTCCTTGGTTATCTTCAAGATTTGGTAAATTGGTTCATTTGACAGGTAAAAATCCTTTTGAGAAATTTATCCTTTGGTTCGAAAAACAATTGGAGAAATTCACCCATTGGATTTCAGGAATTCTGGAATGGGCACTTAAAACAGGATTGAGAAGAATAATGGTGGTTGTAGTAACTTTTATTATTTTAATTTCATCATTTATGTTGGTAGCATTTGGATTTATCGGTGGTGAGTTCTTCCCTAAAATGGACAGAGGACAGTTCCTTGTTCAGATGGAATTACCGAAAGATGCTTCCGTAGAAAAAACAAACCAGATTACTCTTGAAGTTGAAAAATACCTTCGAAACGATAAAGATGTTGTAGATATGATTACTACAGTGGGTCAGCAATCATCAGGTTTTGGTGGTGCACAGGCGACTTTGTATCAATCAGAAATTCAGGTGATTTTAGTTGATAAAGCTGAACGTGACGAAAGCACAGATATTAAATCAGCTAAAATCAAGAGAGCTTTAGAAGAAAAATTCACCGGAGTTGAATTTAAAACAGCACCAATCGGATTAATGGGAGCAGATAATGCACCAATCGAAATGGTGGTAACAGCTCAGGATAACGCAACGGCAAATAAGGAAGCAAACAGAATTTTGGCTTTACTTAAAAAAGTTCCTGGATCTGTAGATGCTGAATTATCAACCGATTCTGGAAACCCTGAAGTCCAGGTGAATATCGACAGAGATAAAATGGCTTCTTTAGGATTAAATCTTTCAAGTGTAGGACAAACGATGCAGACTGCATTTAGTGGAAATACAGACGGAAAATTCAGAGCCGGAGAATATGAATATGACATCAACATCCGTTTTGGTGATGCCAACAGACAGTCGATTGATGATGTAAGAAACTTAATGTTTACAAACCCTCAGGGACAGCAAATAAGATTGAGCCAGTTTGCAGATGTGAAAATGGGTTCAGGACCAAGTTTGCTGGAGCGTAGAGATAAGGCACCATCAGTAAAAGTTAAATCTAAAGTGGTAGGTCGTCCTGTAGGTGATGTTGCCAACGAATGGTCTGCTCAATTTATGGATAACGAAAAAACAAAACCAGCTGGTGTAACTTATATTTGGAGTGGTGATATGGAAAACCAGACCGAAGGTTTCGGTACTTTAGGAATCGCTTTATTGGCGGCTATCGTATTGGTTTACTTGGTGATGGTTTCATTGTATGACTCTTTTGTATATCCGTTTGTGGTATTGTTCTCAATTCCATTGGCATTGATCGGGGTAATGGTAATTCTTGCCATCACTGGGAACTCACTGAACATCTTTACGATGTTGGGGATGATTATGTTGATTGGTTTGGTAGCGAAAAATGCGATTATGATTGTAGATTTCGCCAATATGAGAAAAGCAGCGGGTGCAAATACCCATGACGCTTTGATTCAGGCCAACCACGCACGTCTTCGTCCGATCTTGATGACAACGATTGCGATGATCTTCGGTATGATTCCGATTGCGATTGCAAAAGGAGCAGGAGCGGAGATGAACAACGGTCTGGCTTGGGTAATCATCGGTGGTTTGACCTCATCATTATTCCTTACTTTGATTATCGTACCTGTGGTTTATTCACTATTCGATTCATTATTAAGAAGAATGGGTAAAGGTGAGCCTGTAGATTATGACGCTGAAATGAAAGCCGATTATGAAGAAAAAGAACTAAGTGAAGACGGATATACTCCGAAACACGTAGACTAATGTAACAACCTTAATTAACCTAAAAGCGTATCAATTTATTGATGCGCTTTTTTTGTCATTGCGATGAGCAAAGCGAAGAAGCAATCTCTAAGATAAGCAGGATCTTTATCATCCCGTAGGGATCTAGACACGAATCTTTCCGTACTATTTTCTAAAAAATTTGTTTACTACCATAAAAAAGGCTTCCAGAATGAACTGAAAGCCTTTGCTTATTTTTTTATGTGGAAAAATTAATCTGCCATTACTTCACCAGACTTTCTGTAGATAAAATTTCCATAGATATGTCTTCTTGCAAAACGACTTGGAGAATCCGCATTCACCATTTTGATATAGGTATTTCTTGGAACTCCGATGTATTCGAACATTTTACCGTTCAAATGCTGAACTTTCAGAATTGATTTTTCCAAATAAAAATCAGTGATGATAGAAGTAGTAATCGTTTCCGTGTATTCTTCTTTATATTTTTCCTGCGTTTCAGGGTTGATGCTTACCAAAAAGTGATAGGCTTCAATCACAGATTTGCTTTTTTCTTCCGCTTCCAGTTTCCCTTCTTCATTATTCACAAATTTATCAGGATGCGTATCTTTCATCACATTTCTGTAAATTGTTTTTAAATCTTTTAAAGTAGCAGTATTGTCTACCTCAAGAAGTTTTCTGTAATCACCTATTTTTTTCATAACGTACAATCCTTATTTCGGGGTGCAAAATTAGGCTTTTTAATTGTAAAAATCGTAAGTTTTTGATTATTAATTTATTTGAGTGAAAATTTTATATAAATATTTTGAAATATAAGGGATAGTTTCAAATAATCTTATGTAACTTAAGCAAAAACTGCATTATTAATATTTTTCAAAGCAATCTTAATAAAATTAGGTTTTGTTGCAAATAAAGTAATTTTTCTACTATTCCATTGTTCCATTTTATGAATAATTGCATCAACATTATTTACATTTTCTGTTTCTTTGATATAATCAACAGTAGATAACAATTCAAGTGCGAAATTGGAATAGAATCCAGATAAAAATATTTTTGTGCTATCCGCAATTTTTTTATATGCCAAATTTTCATCTTGATTAAGATATTCAAGAACATCTTTTTCTGTATCTAATATTAATCCTAATTCTTCAAAGGGTTTTTTATCTTTGGAACTATAACCTGTAATATAACTTCCATTAAGATGA
Source organism: Chryseobacterium sp. C-71 (assembly GCF_020911865.1). NCBI lineage: Bacteria > Pseudomonadati > Bacteroidota > Flavobacteriia > Flavobacteriales > Weeksellaceae > Chryseobacterium > Chryseobacterium sp. C-71. Next base: position 763,489 of record NZ_CP087131.1, on the reverse strand, counting down.
TATAGAACATGTTTTACCTTACCTGAATATGGACCGTAGAAATTTTGTTTATATTCTAATTTAAAAACATTTTTTGCTCCAAATTTTTGTAAAAAATAAGCAACTTTTTCTGCTGAAAATTCAGATAAAAATTCACCGTTTTTTACCAAATCAAACAGAACATATAAAAGCATTGCGCGAGCTGGAGTTAGAGAGGTTCTTTCTTTTTTTAAAACTTCAATAATTTTTGTATTTGGCTCAAATATTTGGATATCGCAATCAATATTTTGTAAATAAGTTTGGAGAATTTCTTTTACAATATTCCAATTTAGGCCACCGTTTCCAGCTCCCAAAGGTGGAATAGCTATAGAATTTATTTTCTTTTCTTTTATAATCTTTACCAAATCAATTAATCCCTCCTTAATATATGCATATTCTGAAGGTTTTCTCCAACTGGTTTTAGTAGGGAAATTAATTATAATCTTCTTACCTTTTAAAAGTGTTTGCTCTTCAAAAACGAAAAGCTTACCAATTCCGATTTCATTATCTTTACAAGCCTTAACATATTGTTTATAATTGTTTGGGAATTGATTTTTAAATTGTAATGCTATACCCTTTCCCATAACACCATCGGTATTAACAGTATTTACTAATGCATCTGCCTCACTATCCAATAAATTTCCTATTTTATACTGTATCATTTCAAAAGTAATGTTGAGGTTTGATTACAATTTTGTTTGTTTCAATCCCAAAAGATATTAATTTTTCTTGAGCGTCTTTATTAAAACAAATATAGCCTAAAATATTATTCAGCGGCAAATCAGTCTCCAATAAAAATTCAGCTTCTTTTTTTCTTTTCTTATCTAAATCGTTTTCATCAATCCAATCTCTAGAACTTATTGCGTTAAAATCTAAAATAGTCTCAACGTTACCTATTTGATTTTTAGAAAATTCGGATGTAAGATGATTATTTGCATGTCCATCAGTAAAGATAAAATTTAAATCAGAATTTAGAATTTGTTGTACAGCCGTTACACAATAAATTATTTCTTCAGGCTTTGTTGGTAAAACACCATTAAATCCTTTCTGAATGACATACAGCATCGGTGTTCTTGTTGCAAAATAGAACGGAATGTAATCTCCAATCGTCTTACCTGAATTTAGTTGAAAATGATTTCTTGTTGAAATAATTGAGTTATCACCAATCGGAATATAATTTATATTACAATTATTAGAATTTTTATGTGTAATTCCGTATTGAAGTATATGTGGAATATTTTCAATATGGGTCATTCGATATAGATACAATTTATTTAAGTTTGCCATTAATATTTTGAATTAATGCTAATCTACAATTTTTTCAGCAAAAAATAGATGTCTAAACCTCCCTCTTCAACTCTCCAATTTTCTCCTCAATAAACCCCGCTTTGTCCTTTTTTACCTCATTCAAAATCCTCTTCTGACTCTCAGGGATTTCAGAATATTTTTCTGCCCACAGATTAATTTCGATAAGCAACGGAAGAAGATTAATCCCTTTTTCTGTGAGTTTATATAAGACTTTAGCTTTACTATCAGGATGATCTTGTTTGCTGATAATGCCATTTTCTTCTAGCATCAAAAGACGCGAAGCCAAAATATTGGTCGCAATTTTCTCGTCAGATTTTAGAAATTCTCCGTAAGTACTTTGTTTTTTAAACATCAAATCTCTCACAATCAGCAATGACCATTTGTCCCCCCATACGTCTAATGAGCTGCTGATAGGGCAATTTGATCTCTTTTTTGAACTCGACATAAAATTATTTTAAATAATTAAATAAAAAACACTTGCATTTTGAAAGTAATGTTATAGATTTGTACTTGCAAAACGCAAGCAAATTTACCGAATTAAATTTAAAATACAATGGAAAACATTCTTTTTGATGCTTACAAGAGCAAAAACTTAGATTTGAAAAACCGTATCGTGATGGCTCCAATGACCAGAAGCCGTTCAGATAATCAGGAAAATAAAGCGACCGAACTTACAGCAAAGTACTACCAACAGAGAGCTACCGCAGGTTTGATTATCACAGAAGGTACTTTCATCAGTCCCGAAGCGGTTGGTGTAATCAATGTTCCCGCAATTTATAATGCAGCACAAATCGAAGGCTGGAAAATTACCACAAAAGCGGTTCACAAAGAAGGCAGCAAAATTTTTGCCCAACTTTGGCACACAGGTGCATATTCTCATCCCGATTTGCACAACGGTAGAAAACCTTTGGCTCCGTCAAACGTCAATCCACAACAGCAAGTTTTTACAGCTACAGGTTTTCAGACAAGTGAAGAACCTCAACCGATGACTAACGAAGATGTAAAACAGACAGTTAATGATTTCAAACAGGCTGCACTCAATGCTTTTGAAGCTGGTTTTGATGGAGTAGAGCTTCACGGTGCAAACGGTTATCTGCTTCAACAGTTTTTTAGCAAAAATTCCAATCTCCGCACTGATGAATATGGTGGTTCGGTAGAAAACAGAGCGAGAATTCTTTTCGAAATTCTGGATGCTATCAAAGAAGTTGCAGATTTAACCAAAGTTGCAGTTCGCTTAAACCCATCTCTCAACGGAATTATGGGGATTTTAGTAGATGATGAAACCATTGAACTCTATAATCACATCGTCAACCGTCTGAACGATTACGATTTAGCATATTTACATTTGATAGAGCCTTTTACAGACGTTTCGGGTAATTCAAATGCTGTTCAGGAAGTCGCAAAGCATTTCCGCAAAATCTACAACGGTACTATCATTATCAACAGAGGCTTCAACAAAGAAACTGCCACAAAAGTTTTACAGGATGGCGACGCAGATTTGGTTTCTTTCGGAACTCCTTTCATTGCCAATCCCGATCTGGTAGAGCGTTTCAAGACCGATGCGTCACTCAATCAGCCGGATCAGGCAACTTTTTACACGCCCGGCGAAAAAGGCTACATCGATTATCCGACTTTGAAGAACTAAAATAATTTGGGCGAACGGGCGGGCTTTCCGCTGTATCTTTTGTTTCACAAAAGGATGCCGCTGCAATCCCTGTCGCAAACCCTACCATAACAACAATACACAACATTTAAACAAACAAAAAATGAAAACAACAGGTAATACAGTATTCATCAGCGGCGGAAGTGCCGGAATTGGTTTAGCCATCGCAAAAAAACTGAATGCAGAAGGCAACAAAATAATCATCAACGGAAGAAATGAAGAACGTCTTCAGAATGCTTTGCAACAATTAGAAAACGCTGTAGCAATTCAGGGCAATCTTTCTATTGAGGCAGACAGATTAAGAATCGCAGAAGAACTGAAAACAAATCATCCGGAAGTCAATATCATCATCAATAATGCAGGTGCAGCATTTGCCTATTTACTGAATGAAACTCAAAACGCACACGAAAAAGCAGCGATTGAAATGAACACCAATTATTTCAGCATCATCCATTTTACAGAGCTTTTGCTTCCTCATTTAGTTCAGAAAACAGAAGCTGCGGTAGTCAACGTTTCGTCAATTGCCGTATTTAGAAGCCATAAAATGCTGCCGACTTACAGTGCATCTAAAGCAGCTTTACACGGCTACACAGAAGCATTAAGACAAACTTACGAAGAGCAGGAAAATGTTCAGATTTACGAGTTATATCCACCATTGGTAAATACAGAATTCTCTGCAGAAATCGGTGGAGCCAACGGAATTCCGCCTTCTGAAGTTGCTGACGAATTATTTTTGGCACTTGCAAAAAATCAATATGATGTTCCGGTAGGAGATTCAAAGCAGTTTTTTGCAAAAGAATTAGCTTAATCCAAACTAGGAAAAATTCTCTTTTAAAAATTTCATAAAAATTTACTCCCTTTAGGGTCAGGGGAAATTAATTTTTATGAAATTTTTAAACACACTTTAAATTTAATAACAGATAATTTAACTTTTAAATTATAATCATGGAATTAAAAGGAAAAACAATTTTAATCACTGGCGGAGTTTCCGGAATTGGTCTCGAAGCTGCGAAACAGTTTTTAGAAATCGGAGCTAAAGTCATTATCACAGGACGAAATCAGGAAAGACTGGATGCCGCAAAAAAGCAACTTCCCAATGTGACTGCCATAAAAAGTGATGTTTCTGTCGAAGAAGATTTGAAATCACTTTTCAATACAGTTTCGCAATTGGGTGGAATTGATATTCTTTATAACAATGCCGCTGTATTGACCTCTCCGTTGAATTTAGGTGTTGCCAATGACAATCATATTGCAAATGCAGCTTATGAAATGGAAGTCAATTATTTTGGAGTCATTAGAATAAATAATATCTTTATGGAAATGCTGAAATCGAAAAAAGATGCTGCCATTATCAACACAACCTCTATCCTAAGTATGGTTCCTTCTTTAATTGAAGCGACCTATTCATCGTCAAAAGTTGCACTCGCTTTTTATACGATTTCGCTGCGTGAACATTTGAAAATTGTGGGAAGTAGCTTAAAGATTTTTGAACTGATCCCACCACTTGTCGCTACAGAAATGACAGCTGAAAGGAATGATAAGAAAATATCTACAGAACAAATGGTAAAAGGTCTGATCAAAGGCTTACAAAAAAACCAAGATACCATCCGAGTAGGAGATGCAAAACTCGTTGACATCATCAGAAGATTTTTTCCTAAAACGGCTTTTGGATTGGTGAATCCGAAGAAAGCAAATCAAATTTTAAAATAAAAACTCAAAACATGAAAGCATTTAGTATTAGCCGTTACAAAAAGGAAAGCGACTTGAAATTGTTGAACATACCCGAACCGATTGTAAAAGAAGATGAGGTTTTAATTGAAATTCATGCAGCAAGTGTCAATCTTTTAGACTCAAAAATAAAAAGCGGTGAATTCAAATTAATTTTACCTTATAAAATGCCGTTGGTTTTAGGTCACGATGTTGCCGGAGTCATTATAAAAGTTGGTTCAAGAGTAAACAACTTCAAAGTGGGTGATGAAATTTACTCAAGAGCATCAGATTTTCACATCGGAACTTTTGCAGAATTTATTTCCATCAACGAAAAAGATGTTGCTTTAAAACCAAAAAACCTTACGATGGAAGAGGCTGCCTCAATTCCTTTGGTTGGTCTGACGGCTTGGCAAGCTTTGGTTGAAAAGTATAATCTTCAAAAAGGTCAGAAAGTTTTTATTCAGGCAGGATCGGGTGGAGTAGGAACTTTCGCTATTCAGTTGGCAAAATATCTTGGTGCGACGGTGGCAACTACAGCGAGTGAAAAAAGTTTTGATCTCTTGAAAAATTTGGGTGCAGATGTCCTGATCGATTATAAAACTCAGAATTTTGAAGACCTATTGATTGATTATGATTTTGTATTGAACAGTTAGGATGATAAAACGCTTGAAAAATCTTTCGATGTAGTAAAATCTGAGGGTAAAATTATTTCAATTTCCGGTCCGCCAACTCCGGTATTTGCAGAAGAATCTAATCTGCCTTGGTATGTGAAATTCGCTACAAAATTCTTGAGCAGTAAAGTCAGAAAAATAGCAAAGAAACAAAATGTCAATTACTCATTTCTTTTCATGAAAGCGGACGGAAAACAGTTGACAGAAATTACAAAACTCATAGAAGCTGAAAAAATAAAACCTGTCATCGACAAAGTATTTCCATTCGAAAACACCAATGAAGCCATAAAATATGTTGAAAGTGGTCGTGCAAAAGGAAAAGTAGTGATTAAGATGAAATAAGCTCTTAGTTTTTAAATAAAAATTAATTACTCACCTCAATCAAATTCAAATCGGGATCTCTGAAATACACCGATCTTATGTTTTATCAAGATCAGCTACGGTTAAACCGATATGATCGATATTACTTATTTTCATTTTTTCATTCTCTTTTGAAATTCAATAAATGCTTTAAAATTTTCAGAAAATCCAAAGTGATAAATCGCATCGGAATAAACAAAAATCATAACGTAAAACGGGACTTCTTGTAATAGACTGAAATCAGATGAAAAAATGACTGAAAGTGCCAAAATAATCGCCAATGAAAACAGGAATATTGAAAGAATACGTGCCCAGTTTTTACCAATATAGACTAAATAGAGAAGTCCAACTGTTAGAAAAAAGCGAATGATTTGTGAAATGAGTTTTTGAATATCAATTTCCGGCCGGGAAGATTGATTAAAATAAATGGTATATAAACTCACCAATAAGACAGCTGCAAAGACGGAATGAGTTCTTCTCTGTCCTTTTTTTTCCAAATAATTCATTGATGTTTATCTTAAAATTATCTTTTTACTCCTGATCCAAATACGTTAGTTTAGCATCTTTCACAAACTCATCAAAACTCATGTTTTTAGCAGCTTTAGAATTCGTTAATTCAAAAAAGTAAATAATAGGGTTCGGCAGATTTCTGTTTCTGGTTGTCAGTCTAAATCTCTTCACCTTTTCATTTAAATTAAGAAAAAGAAGTTCTGAAATTTTCACAGAAATATTATTCACGTCAAAAGATGCTTTCGGATCTTTTTGCAGTTTTAAAAATCTCTTTTGAGTTTTATCGGTGGTTTCATCCAGAAATTTCTGCATTTGGTAGTCGGTCAACAGCTGAGGATAAATCAAACCTTGTTGTAACATTGAAAAAGTCATTTTATCAGATTTATCAAAGAAAATCACTTTATCATCAAACAGAACCTGATTATCTTTTGGCGTGATTTTCCCTTCAAATTTTTTGTAATTTTTCTTTTTGTATTCGGTTTTAAAATGCTCGACAGCGTGCTGATCTTTCGTACTCAACCCATCTTTTTTCTGAGCGAAAACGGCAAAAGAAAATAATAAACAAAGAATCAGTGAATATTGCAGTTTCATAATTTTATTTTTAAATAATCTATACTAAATTTTTAAGCCTTACATGCTGAAGCAGCATGATGGTTTTGGCATCTTTTATCTCTCCAGAGTCAATCATTTGAAGTGCTTTTTCAATATCAATTTCCAAAACTTCGATGTCTTCACCTTCTTCTTCAAGACCGCCGCCGTTTGTAATTTTCATATCACTTGAATATTCCGCGATGAAAAAATGCAGAATTTCTGTGACAGATCCGGGTGACATATACGCTTCAAAAACTTTTTCTACTTTTGATATTTTGTAGCCGGTTTCTTCTTCAGTTTCCCTTTTGATACAATCTTCGGGATGGTCATTATCCAATAAACCTGCACAAGCTTCAATCAACATTCCGTCAGTATTTCCGTTGATGTAGGTTGGCATGCGAAATTGCTTGGTCAAAATTACATTTTTTGTACTTGTGTTGTACAATAAAATGACTGCTCCATTTCCTCTGTCATAGGCTTCTCTGCTTTGGGTTTCGGTGGTTCCGTCTTTTTTTAGAATATTGAATGTGATTTTTTTTAAAGTGTACCAGTTATCTGAAAGAATTTCAGTCTTTTCAATATGAACGTTTGTATTTTGCATAGATTTTACAATCTTTTTTATATATTTTATTTAAATTAATTTTTCCTGAATAGATCCTCCAAAGCATTTTTCAGGTTCGGAAATTTAAATTGAAAACCTGAATTCTGAAGCTTTTCCGAAGATGTTCTTGAGCCTTCAAGCAGTGCAACAGACAGTTCGCCAAACATTAGCTTCATCACAAATCCCGGAATATTAGGCATAAATAGGGGTTTGTCTAAAACTTCCGCAATTTCTTTTGTTAAATTTTCATTATCAGTATGTTGTGGTGCTGATGCATTGTAAGCACCTTTTATATTTTCGTTTTTCACGGCGTATTCAAAAACGGAAGAAAGATCATCGATATGAATCCACGGAATGTACTGTCTTCCTGTTCCGATCGGCGACCCGATACCAAGTTTTACCGGAGCAGCCATTTTTTTCAAAGCACCCTCCTTTTCAGAAAGAACGATGGCGATTCGAACTTTTACCACTCTTTCGGCAACACCTTTTTCTAAAAACTCGTCCGCAGCTTTTTCCCAAAGAATAACGACTTCACTAAGGAAATCATTTCCTTTTTCGTCTTCTTCCTTAAAAATTTTCTCAGAAGTAATCGCTCCGTAAATACCAACGGCAGATGCTGAAATGAAAGATTTCAGTTGAATGTTTTTCTTTTGTAAAGTTTTTAAAATCAGTTGTGCAGAGTCTACACGGCTGGAAATAATTTCTTTCTTACGCTCATCAGTCCATCTTTTTTCTGAAATATTGGCTCCTGCTAAATGGATAACGTGACTGATGTTTTCAAAGGCTTTTTCGTCGATCGTTCCGTTTTTAATATTCCACTCAAAGTCATTTTCATGCTTTTTGGTTCGGGTTAAAAACCGAACAGTGTATTCATTTTCAAGTTTTTTAGCTAAAACTTTTGCGACAGATCCGCCGGCTCCGGTAATTAATACGACTTCTTTCATGTATTGATTTTGGGATTCTTTTAATTCTTAACAATTAAAATATAATCATCATCTAAAAGTTTATAGCCTTGGTCGTAAATAAACTTATATTCAGAACCATTTTTGTAAACTTTAATTTGTGTAAAATAATTAAAATCAAATCCTAAGCCACTCAATTTAGATTGGGCAATTTTAGTTTTACCTTCCAGATTGATATCGCTCAGAATACGGTAATTTCGGCGGAGTTTATTATTCACATTCCGCATCAGATTACTCGAATCTTTATTTTGTTTGTTGTTGTAAGCATTTCTACAGGCGTCATTGCAGAATTTTTTATCTGATCTTCCAATGATTTTTTCGCCACATTCAAGGCATTCCATAGCAATTAATTTTTCAATGGGTGTTTGTGTTTTTTATGTAAAAGTCTTTTCCATTTCGTACTCGTCGGATAGCTTCTGTTTTTAGTAATATTATTAAAAAATAAAGCAACTAAAAGCAAAATAATACAACCCGACAAAACTGGAGAAAGTACGTACCAATATCCTAAATCTGCAATTTTCCCGGGAGAAGTCACGGCAATCAAAGCTGTTGCTCCGCCTGGCGGATGAAGCGTTTTGGTGTACTGCATCAAAACAATTGAAAATGCCACTGCCAAAGGTGCAGAAAGCCATAAGATATTAGGAACAAACTGATAAACAGTGACACCTACCAATGCTGAAATCACATGACCGCCGACAAGATTTCTCGGTTGTGCCAACGGACTTTGAATAGCTCCGTAAATCAATACACTTGATGCGCCGAACGAACCAATTAAGAAAACATTTTCCTGTTCCAATAAATACTGTGACTGCAGAAAAGCGATAATTCCGATTCCGAAAAATGCGCCGAGAAATGACCAAAAATGTTCTTTATAATCAACGAGAGTTTCTTTATAGATTACATATTTTGATACACGGTAGGTTCTTCTGAGCGTCTTCTTCACAGTTTCTGATATTAAAATTTAAAGATACAAAATATCCGTTTACAAACGGCTGTGGAATTTCATTTGCTAAATAAATTCAGCTTTAATTTTTTATTCTCAGAAAAAAGTTTCAATTTTGCCTCATCAATGGGGTGCTGCACGATTGCGGCTGAGATGATACCCAGGAATCTTCCACACCTGATCCGGATAATGCCGGCGTAGGGAATTTGATTTTATCATCTCATCATTTAATTTATAAAAGTTAATTTGATGCAGGAAATTTTACTAAAGACAACCTGGCCGGAATGGCTTGGGGTCTTCTTTTCAATTTTTCAGGTTTTATTGGCCCGAAAAAACAATTCAAACAATTATCTTTTTGGTATTGCCGGAATTTCACTTTCGCTGTATGTAATGTTTTTCGCAAAACTCTATGCGGAATTTACCTTAAATCTTTACTATCTGATGATGAGCATTTACGGCTGGTTGTACTGGAAATTCGGAAAGCAACAATCTGAAACAGTGATTTCAGAAACAACCAATCAGGAAAAACTAATCACCGCTGGAATTGTGTTTGGAACTTTCAGTTTGTTCTGGTTTTTTCTTACGCATTACACCGATTCCGACGTTCCGATTTGGGATTCATTGGTCAGTGCTTTTGCATGGGCAGGAATGTGGCTGATGGCGAGAAGAAAAATCGAAAACTGGATTTTGCTCAATGTCAGCAATATCATCGCAATTCCGTTGTTGATTCACAAAGATTTGTATTTGTATGCGATTTTGACGGCTTTCTTATTCATTGTTGCTATTTCAGGATATTTAGAGTGGCGAAAAATTATTAAAAAAAGAGAAAATGCTTTCGCATAAAGAGATCAGAAATGAAATGTTGGCGGCGTCTGTGGTTTCTCCAGGAATAATGAACGTTATTCATGAGCAGCGTTTGCTTCAGATTTGGGTTCCAAAAAAATATGGCGGATTAGGTTTTCGGTTAAAAGATGGTCTGTCGGTATTATTCGATTGGTCAAAAATTGATGGAAGCTTAGGCTGGATGCTCACTTTATGTTCGGGAGCCAATTTTTTTTCTAGAAATTTAAAACCAAATATTGCTTCAACACTTTTCGCTAACCCAAAAACCTGTTTCGGAGGAAGCGGAATGATTGGCGGAACAGCAGAAAAACAAATCGACGGAACATTCATCATCAACGGACTTTGGCATTTTGCAACGGGAGCGCCACACCTAAGTCATTTTACTTTAAATGCTCAATTAACTGAAAACGGAAATCCTTTGTTGGATGAATCGGGTTCTGAAATCATTCTGTCATTTGTGATTTCTAAAGATCAGGCAGAAATTATTCCCAACTGGAAATCGATGGGCATGAAAGCTACCGGAACGTATTCCTTTAAAGTTAATGATGCAAAAGTTTCTGAAGATTACAGTTTTATTTACGATGAATTTTTTACCGATGATGTTTTAGACAAAATTCCATTTAGGATTTTTGCAGATTTGACTTTACTCGTCAATTATCTTGGGATGGCAGCGCATTTTTCGGAGGAAGCAATTAAAATTCGGCCAAATCTTGACTTGAAATTATTTAATAAAATGATCAATGACAATTTGGAAAAAGCATTTCAATTTGCCGATGAAATTGAAAATTTACTGAATGATTTTAAATTAATAAGTTCTGATAAACAAACAGGGATTCATGGCTTTTCTACAGATTTAGTAAAGAAATTATCGCATCAGATTTTGGAAATTTATTTTCAGTTAGGACTTCGGGCAACGCATACAGATTCTGAAGTTTATCAGATTTTTTGTGATTATTTTACGGCGACGCAGCATTCGAATTTTAGGAGGGAGTTTGGGGAACCAAAATTCAAGATTTCACATCGTAGCTAATGCTTTTCATTTCAATTACAAACCCGTATTTTGTCAATACAATATAAACTGTAGTCATTATAAATCATCATAATTTTTTTCAACTTTATCAATGTTTTTTTTGATAAAATGAAAAATTTTTGTTTCATCTTTTAATTGACTTTTATTCCATATTATCATTTCTTTCATACTATCTAATTTTTTTAAGTTTATATTACATATCAAAATAAAATATAGCTTTATTCTTAAATTACGCCTTTTGTTTAAAAATTTATATCTGTCTAGAACACCAAAATTAGTTTCATATTTCATGTAAACTATAATGAAATATAGGATAGGTGTAAAAATTAAAGTTAAAAATGGAGATATAAGAAATGTTTTAAAATTTCCATAGTTGAAGTACTTATTGAAATCATTGATAATGTTATAAAAAGTAAATCCTAAAATGAAAAACCCGAAGAGTGCGAGAATAAACTCTAAAAGTTTTGTTACTGTCTTATATTTAGGACTTGATTGGTTTTTATATGATGAAATTTGAAATATAATAGATAAAAAGAAAATTAGTGGAACTAAAATCAATTCTGTGATTAAACTAAATGACTCTAAATTAATTACATATTCTAAAAACGTAGTTATTGTTAAAGCTTCTAAAATAATTTTAATAAAGTCAATTAATCTATTTAATTCGTTTAGTTTATAAAATAAAACAATACCAGTTGTTACAATCCAAAAGATCAATTCTTTATAATAAGAAATTTCCCAAATATTTAGTTTGGTTAAGTATATAATTATAAAACCGAAGTAGAGAGATACGAAAATATATAAGACAATTAAGTATTTATTTAATAGAAGTGCAAAAAAATGTTTTACACTTTTTAAATCATTAAATATTAAAAAAAGAACAGATACAGATGACCAAAAAATAATTGATAAGTCTCGATTACTAAGTGAATTTATCAGTTCGTTCATTATTTATTGTAGCTAACTCTCAAATATACGAATTAATCAGAATTTTTTTAAAATACATTTTATTTATCTTTTGCCTTCTAATAAAGGTTTTAAGCGATTTTGATATAGTAATATGCGTTTTCAAACGACTACAAACGAATTTAAATAATTTTAAACCGAATAAATTTTGAAACCTGATGAATCTTTGCAACAGAGATTTGAGAAAACAGTGAACGTCTCTTATCTGAATATTAATTTTAAAAATACAAAGTTATGTCACTAAGAAACAAAGTAACCCTAATTGGTCACACAGGAAAAGAAGTAGAAATGATGTCTTTCGACAACGGAACTCTTAGAGCTACCGTATCATTGGCAACCAACGATCATTACACCAACGCAAAAGGGGAGAAAGTAGAGGAAACACAATGGCACAGTTTGGTAGCTTTCGGGAAGACCGCCGAGATATTTCAAAAATATGTTCCGAAAGGAAAAGAAATCGCCGTTGAAGGAAAGATCAACTACAGATCGTATGATGATAAAGACGGCGTGAAAAGATATATTACCGAGATCAGAGTAGATGAACTTTTACTTTTAAGCGGAAAATAAATGTTGAATTCTAAAATCACGAATGATGCAAATAAAAGTTTTAAAAGTAAGAATTGCTGATGAATTCTTGCTTCAGGATCAAAAAATGATTGATGATTTTCTGAACAATCACGAGATCATAAAAGTGGAAACGGCTTTTGTTCATGATGAAAGTTTCTGGTCTGTTGTTTTATATTTTAACGAATATAAAGATGTAGTAACCAAAAATATTGTTAAAGATTCAAAAACGGCAAAATATTCTGCTGAAGACGAAATGCTGAGTCCGGATGAAATAGTAATCTTAGATGCCCTGAAAATCTGGCGCTCTGAAAAAGCAAGAGAACAGAACCTTCCTTCTTATTTTATAGCCACCAACAAAGAACTCATTTCTGTAGCAAAATACAAGCCTGCTAAAAAAGAGGAACTGCTTGATATCAAAGGTTTCGGAAAGCATAAAATCGAAAACTATGGCGAAGAGATTTTGGAAATTCTGGAAAGTGTCTAAAATAAAAACAAATGATTAAATGAAAGGTCGCAGAAATATAATCTCCGGCTTTTTATTGATTTAAAAGTCCTTTCAATTCCTTATTTTTGCATCTCAAATCATTTATCAATCATCATAATGAAGCCAAGCTTAGCAAAAGGAACGAGAGATTTTACATCACTGGAAGTTTCAAGAAGAAAATACATCATCAATATATTACAGAAGAATTTCGAATTATTCGGATTTCAGCCTTTGGAAACTCCAAGTTTTGAGAATCTTTCCACTTTGACAGGGAAATATGGAGAAGAAGGAGATCGTTTGATTTTTAAGATTTTAAATTCAAGCATCAATGAAGCTAAAGATGAGAAAAAAACTCAGATGTTGAATGATTTTCAAAAAGCTTTAGATAAACCTTTCAGTGCTGAAAGCCTTACCGACAAAGCACTTCGTTACGATTTAACAGTTCCTTTCGCAAGATTTGTAGCGATGAATCACGGGAAACTAACCTTCCCGTACAAACGTTACCAGATTCAGCCAGTTTGGAGAGCAGATCGTCCACAAAAAGGGAGATTCAGAGAGTTTTATCAGTGTGATGCCGATGTTGTAGGAAGTGAAAGCCTTTGGCAGGAAATTGATTTGGTGCAATTGTATTTAAAATCATTTGCTGAATTAAAAGTTTCTGTAACCATTCACATCAACAACCGAAAAATTCTTTCAGGCTTGGCAGAATACGCCGGAATTACAGACAAATTGATTGATTTCACCGTTGCATTAGATAAGCTTGATAAAATCGGGAAGGATGGAGTAGTAAAGGAACTTCTAGAAAGAAATATTTCTCAGGAATCGATTGATAAATTAGATTTCCTTTTCACTCAATCGAATGATGCTTTAGAAAACCTTCTTCAGTTAAAAGAAAAATTTGTCGGAAACGAAATAGGTTTGAAAGGTGTTGAGGAATTAGAATTTGTTATCACGCAGTCTCTAAATTTAGGGATAGATATTCAGAATTTAGTTTTCGATATTACTTTAGCGCGTGGATTAGATTATTACACCGGAGCAATTTTCGAAGTGAAAGCCGACGAAGCTCAGATGGGTTCTATCGGCGGCGGCGGAAGATATGATAATCTGACTGAAGTTTTCGGAGTGAAAAATGTTCCAGGAATTGGTATTTCTTTCGGTTTAGACAGAATCTACCTCGTAATGGAAGAACTGAATCTTTTCCCTGAAGATGCAACGTCAAACACAGAATATTTATTTGCAAATTTTGGTGGTGAAGAAACTTTGGAAGCTTTAAAATTGATTATCCAATTAAGAGAAAAAGGAATTTCGGCAGAACTGTATCCTGAAAGTACAAAAATCAATAAGCAATTCACTTACGCAGAAAAGAAAGGAATTAAAAATCTCGTATTCTTAGGGGAAGAAGAAATTAAAAACAGAACGGTTACTTTTAAAAATCTCGAGGCTGGAGAACAAAAGACGGTTTCTTTGGAGGAGTTTTTAGGTTAATCTATTGAGTTTCGAACGGAAAAAATATTATAGTAATAATCACCTTTTCTTTATTGGAATGGTGATTATTATGTTTCTACGTGGATGCTACCAAGACCAAAGGTATCATGAGACGATTAAAAACGGTAGGAAAACTTCTCATAAAGTAATATCTCAAAATTGTAGATATGGACGCAGATCTTTATCCACCGTAACGATTAATGTAAAAGACAAAATATATTCTATAAAACTGAGTTCTGGAGTTTGTGAAAATTTCCCAGTGCAGTCAATAATTGATGTTTTTTACCTAGATAAATATGATGAGTACATTTACCAGGTCAAAGAATACCAAGATAAGTCTAATTTTTTGTTGGTGATTTTGCTTATTTCATTATTACCGTGGACTTCTCTTTTCAACCAATATATTTTTAGTTATCAGAATAAAAAAATTAAATAATCACTACTCCCAGCCACAAAGCGTTTTTCCTAAAGTCTGTGCTTTTTTTAGACTTACCTTAATAATCTCATGTTTGCAATTAGATAATCCACGGCAGTTTTTTGAATAATGATATTTCTTGCCGCCAGAGCTGTCACAGAGATAAACAGCAGATGCTTTTATAGAAGTTCCGTTTAGATTTAGTAAAATGGTTAATGAAATTAGAATCATATTTCTCATAAAATTGAAGTTAATTCAGACTCTTCATCATTGGTGTTTTCTTAATTCTCACTAAGATTGTATTTTCTTTGGTAAAGATAGATGCTTTTAACTGCCAATTTCACATAGTCAGGTTATTTGGCTTCGTTTTCAAAAAAAAATTATATTTACCGAAAATAAAACCAATGGAAAATTATTTAGACATCAACAAAAATTCTTGGAATGCCAGAGTAGAACCGCATCTTGAGTCTGATTTCTATTTTGTAGATGAATTTTTAAAAGGAAGAAATTCTCTTAATTCTATCGAATTAGATTTATTGGGAGATGTAAAAGGAAAAAGTATTTTGCATTTGCAGTGTCATTTCGGGCAGGATTCTATTTCGCTTTCCAGAATGGGAGCAAGAGTAACAGGAGTCGATTTATCTGATAAAGCTATTGATGCTGCGAAAGATTTAGCAAAACAATGCGGAACTGATACTGAATTTATCTGCACAGATGTCTACAATCTTCCGAATGTGTTGAACGAAAAATTTGACATCGTTTTTACAAGTTACGGAACGATTGGCTGGTTGCCAGATTTAGATCAATGGGCCAATGTGGTGAATCACTTTTTAAAACCTGACGGAGAATTTGTGATGGCAGAATTTCATCCTGTAGTTTGGATGTATGATGACGATTTTGAAGGAGTAGCCTATAATTATTTTAACGAAAAACCGATTGTAGAAACCTCAGAAGGAACCTATGCAGATACTTCTGCAGATATTGTACAAGATTATATTTCTTGGAATCATCCGCTTTCAGATGTTTTGCAGAGTTTAATTAGCAAAAATTTAGTTTTAGAAAATTTCAGAGAATTTGATTGGTCACCATACTCATGCTTCAGGCATGTTGAAGAATTTGAAAAAGGGAAGTGGAGAATCACAAAATTTGGAAATAAAATCCCAATGGTCTATGCCATAAAAGCAAAAAAGAAGTCATCGTAATGATGACTTCTTTTTATATGAATGTAAATAATATTAAAATATGTTATCTAATCTTAGATATTTGAAGCTGTATCTTCAACTTTAGCTTTCGCTTCGTCAAATTTATTTTGAGCTTGTGAAGCAACATCATTTGCTTTTGTTTTCAGATCATTACCCCATTTGTTAAGGTTGTCTTTTGCACTGTTGATTTTATCTTTTACAGCTTGTTGCTCTTCTGGAGTAGATTTTTTGTATTTCCAATATGCAAGAGCTCCAATTCCTAATAATGCTAATAATCCGTTTGTCTTATTTCCCATGATTTCTGATTTTAAAAGTTATATTAAATTGTTATACAACTAAGTATGTAAAATACGTGCCAAAAAATAATTGGGATTGATAAATATATGTTAAATTTTAATTAAAGATTTTAAAATTTTCTCCGTCAAAACTTGTGAAGACCATGGTAGGATAAGAATCCTGATGATAAATGTTTCCGGATTTATCAATTGCAATCGCACCTGCGAAGCCATCTATTATCTTTAATTCTGCAAAAGTTTTTTTGAAAGCTTCTTCCAGATTCATTCCGTCTGTCACTCTTGTTACGATTTTTGTCGCTGTTGCATTGCTTACGATATCTTCACCAACTCCTGTACAGCTTACCGCACAAAATTCATTGGCATAATTTCCCGCAACTGTTGCAGAGTCAGAAATTCTTCCCGGAATTTCAAAACCTTTTCCTCCTGTGGATGTTGCAACCGCTAATTTCCCGTCTTTATCAATAGCAACACAGCCTACAGTTCCTTTTCCGCCATTGTTTAATTTGGCTTCGTATTCCTTTCTTCTTTGAGGAATTTCAGTCGAAAAGTTTTCAAAACCATGTTCTGATGCATAGTTTTTTGCTCCGCTTCCGCCCAAAACTCGATCATCTTCTTTCATTAAATCTTTAGCGACCAAAATTGGATTTTTCACATCCTGAATATTGATAACGCCACTCATTTTCTGCGTTTTACCATCCATAATCGCAGCACTCATTCGGATAATTCCGTCACTTTGAATTTGTGAACCAATTCCGGCATTGTACAACTCATCATCTTCCAAAAGGGAAACTGCATAAGCAACCGTTTCAAAAGCTGAATGAGTTTCTAAATAATGATGCGCTTTTTTAGCAATATCTTTCAAAGAATTTTGCTTAGCAACTTTAACCTCATGGCTTTGGTCGCTTTCAGAGAAAAAACCTCCGTGGATTATAATTTTCATGTTGATTATTTAATTTTAAATATATAAAAAAAGTGAAGAAAAACTTCACTTTAAATTTATTTTACGTTTGCGGGATTGGATTAAACTGAGAATTTTCTATCGTTAATTTCCTCGTCGTTAAATCGTAATGGTCATTCATAGACATTACATGAACAGTAAGATTATCTATTGAAATAGGTTCGCCCAAATTGATATTGGTAAGATTGGTATCTTTAATAAATCTTCCGTCAACAATAATCACAAGTCCTGAACCAACAGCGGTCATCGTGTCGTTGTGAATAAACAATCCTGTATCTTCACCCAAACCGATTCCCAAAGTTCTCGGATTATTAACTACAGCCTGAAAAAGACGCCCGATTCTGCCACGTTGTACAAAATGTGTGTCAACGATAACGTTATCGATTAATCCCAGACCTTGAGTTGTTTTGATTTCACCTTTCAACAAGGCTTCAGAACTGCTTCCCTGATAAATCATGTTTTCAGATGCAGCCGCAGCTCCCGCAGAAGTTCCGGAGTAGATAAAATCCTGCTCCATGTATTTCAACAGAATGGTATCGTGAAATCTTGTTCCGCCAAGAATAGAAGTTAATCGTAACTGGTCACCACCTGTGAACATTACTACATCGGCAACGTTTGCGCGGGCAACTATGGCATCAGAGTTTGCTTCTTCACGATTGTGAATATCAAGAATGTTTACGTTTTTTGCTCCTAAAAATTCAAAAGCTTTTTTATATTCAGCACCTACAATTTGAGGAATTTGGGATGCTGTAGTGATTACTTCAATGATTGAATTTTCTTTGTTTTTAGATTCAGTAATAATTTTTCTTAAAATTCCTCTTTCAAAAAAATTAAGGTTTTTTTCAATATTCTGATCGTAATCGGTTTCGGAGAAACTGCCTTTATTAACAGCTCCACCGATAATAATTAATTTTCCAACAGGTTTCATAGCTCGCAAAGTTAGAAAATTATTAATAGTTGACGAAATATTGAAGGCTTTTTAACGTATTTGCTTTGATTCTAAATTGATTACAAAACATAAACTTTTTTAATAAATCTTTAATTAGCCTGTAGTTTTTGTTAAGGTTTTGCATTATCTTTGATTTTAAAAGATATTTTTATTAATATAAATTACGTCATTAAAATATGAAAATTGAGAAAATACAAGCTTTAAGGGGTCCTAATATTTGGAGTATTAGAAGAAAGAAGCTGATACAGATGCGTTTGGATCTTGAAGAGTTGGAAAATTTTCCTACCAATAAAATTGAAGGCTTCCGTGAAAGAATAGAAAAACTGATTCCATCATTAATTACTCATCGGTGTTCTGAAGGTACCCATGGCGGTTTTTTCCATCGTGTAGAAACAGGAACATGGATGGGGCACGTCATAGAGCACATTGCTTTGGAAATTCAGACTCTTGCAGGTATGGAATGTGGATTCGGGAGAACTCGTGAAACAAAATCTCCGGGTATCTATAATGTGGTATTTGATTATATTGAAGAAAATACGGGGATCTACGCTGCCGAACAAGCAGTTGAGATTGCTCATGCATTAATTAATGGAGACGAATATGATATCAATGCTTGTATTCAACGACTAAAAGAAATCAGAGAACGTGTACGTTTAGGTCCATCTACAGGAAGTATTGTACAAGAGGCGGTTTCAAGAAAAATCCCTTGGATTAGGTTGGGTACAAATTCTTTGGTACAATTGGGTTACGGTGTTAATCAACAGAGATTTCAGGCTACCATTACCGGAAATACCAGCTCAATTGCCGTAGATATTGCGTGTAACAAAGAATTAACAAAAAGAATGTTGCACGATGCAGCAATTCCCGTTCCGATTGGTGACTTGGTTACCAATGAAGAGCAGTTGCAAAGTGTAATCAGAAAAATTGAATATCCTGTGGTACTTAAACCTTTGGACGGTAACCACGGTAAAGGATCTTCTATCAATGTGAATGATTGGGAAGTTGCAAAAATCGGTTTAGAACATGCTCAGAAATATTCAAACAAAGTAATTGTTGAAAAATATATTACAGGTTACGATTTCAGAGTTTTAGTTATCAATAATAAAATGGTTGCAGCAGCAAGACGTGTTCCTGCGCATGTAGTCGGAGATGGAGAAATGAATCTTCAGCAACTCATTGACAAAGAAAATCAAGATCCGAGAAGAGGTTATGGACATGAAAATGTGCTTACCGAAATCGCAATTGATAAAGATACTACCGAATTACTCGAAAAACTTAATTATACTTTAGATACAGTTCCCCAAAAAGGAGAAGTTGTTTATCTTAAATCAACTGCTAACCTTTCTACGGGTGGAACTTCTATTGATGTCACTGACATGGTGCATCCTGAAAACATCACCATGGCAGAAAGAATTTCTAAAATCATTGGTTTAGATGTCTGCGGAATTGATATTATGGCAGAAAACCTTACCCAGCCTTTAAAAGAAAGTGGTGGAGCCATTATCGAAGTAAACGCTGCACCAGGTTTCAGAATGCACTTGGCACCAAGCGAAGGTCTTCCAAGAAATGTCGCTGCACCGGTTGTAGATATGCTGTATCCTCAAGGAAAACCATTCACAATTCCCATCATTGCAGTGACAGGAACGAATGGTAAAACGACGACGACAAGATTGATTTCACACATCGTTAAAAATAACGGATACAGAGTTGGTTTTACAACATCAGACGGTATTTATATCCAGAATACGATGTTGACTAAAGGTGATACTACAGGTCCTATTTCTGCTGAGTTTATCTTAAAAGATCCTACGGTAGAATTTGCGGTTTTGGAAACAGCAAGAGGTGGAATTCTACGTTCAGGTTTAGGCTTTGGACAATGTGATATTGGTGTTTTAACCAATATTAAAGAAGACCATTTAGGCTTAAATGATATTCACAATCTGAAAGATTTAACCAAAGTAAAAAGGGTAGTTCTCGACAGCGTAAAGAAAAATGGGTGGAGCGTCTTGAACGCAATGGATGAATATTCTATGCGAATCATCAATGATCTACCAAGCAATGTAGCTATTTTCAGTTTAGATGAAAATAACGAACATATCAAAAAATTTGCTAAAGAAGGCCGTACAACATGCGTCTACGAAGAAGGATACGTCACCATTAAAAAAGGTGACTGGAAAATCAGAATCGGAAAAGTGAAAGACTTCCCTATTACGATGGAGGGAAAGGCGAAATTTATGATCGATAATGTTTTGGCTGCAAGTTTAGCATGTTACCTCTATGGTTTCGGAATCGAGGATATCTCAAATTCCCTTCGTACATTTATTCCGAGTGCACAGCTGACTCCGGGAAGATTGAATGTATTTAATTTTAAAAACTTTAAAGTTCTTATTGATTTTGCTCACAATCCTGCGGGATATGAAGCAATAGAAGATTACCTTAAAAATGTAGAGTCTACCAAGAAAATCGGAATTATTTCTGGTGTAGGAGATCGTCGTGATGAAGATATCAGATTATGTGGGAAGATTGCAGGTAGAATGTTTGACCATATCATTATAAGAAACGAAAAACATCTTAGAGGAAGAACTGAGGAAGAAATCAACGGACTGATCATTGATGGAATGCAGGATTCTGGAAGAGATGTAAGTTATGAGACGATTCCAAAAGAAATTGATGCACTAAAGCACGCAATGGGAATGGCTGAAGAAGGTACCTTTATTACCGCTTTGAGTGATGTTATTTCTAATGCCATTGATTTGGTTCAGGATTATCAGGCGAGAGAATTGCTTGAGGATGGTAAGATTTAATTAGATTATACTAACATAAACAATAAAACCTCAGAATTTTCTGAGGTTTTATTGTTTAACAAATATCTTAATCCGCAAAAAATGCATTAGAACTTCCAATCCAGATAGCATCCTTTTTATTAAAATCAACGTTTACCATTGCTGCTTTCGTCATTCTTCCCAAATTTTCCAGCAAAATCGGACGTTCATCCTGTTCTCTCCAGATGTAAAGCAAACGTATTTCAGCTTTTGAAAATTCTCCATTAATGTCTTCAAAAACGGGTTCATAAGTTACTTTTCTCTGCAAAATGTAGTTTTCTTTATCTTCAATCGCATCTGTAATTTCTTTTTTCGGATTTAAATTAACTCCGCTTCCTGCAAAAGAAAACAAAGGTTTCAAAACAAAATTTTCAAGGCTTTCGCCTTCAGGAAACTCATGTAAAAAGTAACTTTTCGGAACGAATTGATGTTTCAACATGGGCAAAAGGAATTTTGAAATTTTAAAAAACCAGTTCGGGTGCGTGATCCATTTTACATCTGCTTCTTCACGGAAATCAAATTCAAGTTGAAGGTCGGGAATTCGGTCTAATTCGTCAAAAATCACACGGTTATAAATTCTGTTAATCTGAATTTTCTGACCGTCATTTTCATAGAATAATTTCTTTCCTTCCTTTTTCACTCTGGTCAGACAAACCGTTTTTATTCCCAGTAATTTTTCTGTAAGAGCAAAATCTATTGCTGTCTTTTGTTTTTCAGGATAAATTTCGAGTAAGATGACGTTTTCGGGATTTTCATCACCGACAATCAATTCTTTGATATAATTTTGAAATTCTTCCTGAGGAATTTTACTTTTAATTTCATTTAAAAAAGGATAGATCTCAGAGAAAGTATCTTCAAAAACTTTCTGAAAAGCATATAAAGATGGGAAAGCCTGCAATTCGATAAGCTGAGGTTCTATTTCTCCGTTTTCACTTCTGCAGATTCCAAAATCGATGGTGAAAAAATGAGGTTGTGCAGTATCGTTGGGAACTTTGCAGTTTTCTGGTATTGCTTTTTCTAAAGTACCCGCTGGTAAAGCTTTGATCTGATCGATAATGCTTTCACTGGCATCAATAAGTTTGTTTTTAAATTCGTTGGTAAGAAACATTGGACTTTCAGAAAGCCTGAAGGCAGGAAGTAACCCACTTTTTTCTTTTAGAATTTTTTGAAATTCTTCGTATTTTTCCTGACTAAACTCCTGATTAAACTGTTTTCTGTATTTTGGAATCATATTCTTTTTCTTTGTGATTTTAAAAAATCGAGCAGTTATGCTCGATTTTTATTATTAATTTATTTTAATGAAAATTTAAGCCATTGCCTCAATTTCTCTCAAAATGTTTTTTTTTGCTAACCTTAGAAATCTTGGTAAAATCTGAGCCTGAGTCAGCATGATTTTATCTTCGTCATCCATTCTGTCTACCGTTTCGAGATATTTTTCCATCCCGAAATTTTCAATCATGGCTTCTTTGTTTTTTTTGTCTTTCAGGTTTTCAATCATGCCTGCCGGATTGGCTTCCGGATGAAACTGCGTTCCGAAAATCTCATCAGAAAAACGAATAGCCATAACAGCTCTTTCTAAATTGATATGCGGACGGAATTTCTCAATCGCAACGATTTTCATTCCCAATTCTTCAAAACGATCAACATTCGGCTCAATAAACTGGTAAGCTCTGGAATCTACTGCGTAGAAAGGATTCGGGAGATTTTTAAACAAAAATTCCTGCTCACCTTCCTCACTTTTATGGATGGGCATCACTCCGAAAGAATAAGATTTTCTTTTGCAGATATTTCCCAAATCCCAATGAATGCTCGCCAATTGGAAAGAGTGACAAATTAAAAACAAATACTTTTTTGTCTCATTTTCCTGATTATATTGATATACTGAATCTAAAAACTGAGCAAATTTCTCTTCCCATTCAAATCCTTCACGATGCGGGTTTCCCGGACCACCGGATGAAATGAAGATGTCAAAATCTTCTATATTTGGAATTTCATTTTTAAAACGGACATCAAAAACTTCGATGCTGATGTTTTCTTCAGACTGCTGCTTAAAGGCTTCAGAAATTTCTTTAATATTTTTAAATCCCTGATTCACATGATTATTATTCATGTCGAGCAAAGCAATTCTTACATCTCTCATAACTTCATATTTTATGCAAAGTTATTAAAAATATTATGAAACATTTTCGCTGTGCGTGATGCCATATTCAGTCTCAGAGATCATGTAATCAACGACTTTCTTCAGATCTCCGGTTTCTTTATACACTGCAAGTTGTCGGTCTGCACCAGTTCCGTTTTCCAAAATCTTCCATGCATATTCCACTTCTTTTCTGCATCCTAAATCGTCTACAACATCATCGATGAATTCAAGTAATTCTTTCAATAAATCTGCATAAGGAACAGATTCTTCTTTCCCAAAATCAATTAAGTGAGAATGAATTCCGTCTCTTGAAGCACGCCATTTATTTTCATTAAGCAATAATCTTCTGTAACTTCTGAAACTCAAATTCTGCTGATGCAGTTTATAAATTTTAGCCACTAAACTTTGCATGATTGCAGCCAGACAAACCGTTTCTTCGATTCTCAAAGGCATGTCGCAAATTCTGAATTCAATAGTAGGGTAGAAAGGGTGAACACGCAGATCCCACCAGATTTTTTTAGCATTATCAATTGTTCCGGTTTTTACCAAAAGATCAACATAGCTGTCAAATTCTGCCAAAGAATTGAAGTAACTTGGAATTCCTGTTCTTGGAAATTTAACGAAAATCTCTTGTCTGTAAGATCTGAATCCTGTATTTCTACCGATCCAAAACGGTGAATTTACTGAAAGTGCATAAACGTGCGGCAGAAAATAACGCATCACATTTTGAATTCTCACTCCTTCTTCACGATTCGGAATCCCAATGTGAACATGCAGACCAAAAATGAGATTTCCACGGGCAACATCGCCCATGTCGTCTACAATTTTGTTGTAACGTTCACCGTTGGTAATCGTATTGTGTTCCCAATTTGAGAAAGGGTGGGTTCCGCCTCCCGAAACACGAAGTCCCTGCTCGTGTGCTGTTTTGATGAGATGTCTTCTCAGATTCGTCAATTCTGCCTGAGCTTCCTGTATATTTTGGCAAATTCCGGTTTCCATTTCAATCATTGATTCGTGCATTTCGTGCTTTAAGTTTTCACTTAAAACAGCCTTGCCGCCTTCGATGATTTTTGAAACATGCGAAACTAAATCTCTGCTTTCTAAATCGATGATCTGGTACTCTTCTTCAATACCAATTGTAAACTGATGCATTTTTAATTTGTGTTTTGGTGGTTTTATTTTACTGAATCTTTTACGAAAGTTCCCCAAGAGATATTTTGTTTTCCAGGAACATATTCTTTTGCTTTTTCAATTGCCAATTTTGCTGAGTGCTCTACAATCCATGCGAAATTTTCTTCACCTACAGAATTTCTGTCAGCATCGGGTGCAGGATTACAGAAGTCGATTGCGTAAGGAATTCCGTCTCTTACAGCAAATTCTACGGTGTTGAAATCATATCCTAAAGCTTCATTCATTTTGATGGTATAATCATGAATTACTTTTAATAGTTTTTCTAAATCTTTTCCTTCTGTCTGATGAGTCGTTGCATATCTCAAATGATGAGGGTTTCTTGGTTCGTAAGGCATAATATGAACATATTTTTTACCTAAACAATACACTCTGTAATAATCCTGAAACACAATTTCTTCCTGAACCATCATCACCAACTGCTCAGTTTCTGATAATTTATCCCAAAGATCTTCCGGACTTTCAACTCTGTAAACGCTTTTCCAACCACCACCGTCGTGAGGTTTCATATAAGCCGGAAAGCCAACATAATTAAAAATATACTCCCAATCGTGAGGGAATTTCAGGTTTCTGAATGATGTTTCTGTAGTGTCAGTCGGTCTTTCATGAGAAGGTAGCAAAACTGTATTTGGTAACGGAATTCCCAATTTAGACATCAAAGCATTATTGAAAAACTTTTCGTCTGCACTCCACCAAAATGGGTTGTTGATAACGTAAGTTCCGTTCAATGCTGCGTTTTTTAGATAAGCTCTGTAAAAAGGAACGTCTTGGGAAATTCTGTCAATAATTACTGCATAACCGTAATCCGCACCTTGCTCCAATTTATCAATCGTCACAGCTTCAGCCACGATTTCACCTTTTCCTAATTCATTAACTTTGTCTATAAACGCCCAAGGAAATGTATCTTCCATCCCGAATAAAATTCCTACTTTTTTTGCCATAATTTGTCTTTTTAATGATTTACTATTAATATTTGAATTGTTTAAATTTTAAGAAAAGAATGTTCCGATAAAAGTTGGAAAAGCCATTCTCCAAAGTGGCCAGTCGTGATTGATCCACCTTTTTTCGTCATACCAGAAATCAATTCCTTTTGCACGCAGAATATTGGCCATCTCTATGTTTTTATCCTTGCAAATGTCTTCGTCTGATGTGCTCAAAACGATATGCATGTGTTTGTATTTCCAGGCTTCATCATTTTTTACAAACTCCCTAGGACAGTTGAAATAAACTAACTCGTCAGAATATCCGTCCATGAAATTCCTAATGCTGAATGCTCCGGAAAGTGAGAATAAGTGAGAAACCACATCCGGAAATCTGAATGCAAAATTTGATGCATGATATCCTCCGAAACTTGCTCCTGCAACGGCTACTCGGTGAGTTCCATGAAGTTTCTGGATGTAGGGTACAAATTCCTGAATCAGAAACTGTACATATTTTTCATAATTTCTGATTCTTTGCTGTGGTGAAATTTTTTCGTCATAAAAACTCCACGCATCAATCGTTTGAATATTGTATAATTTTACTTTTCCCTGCTCAACAAACCAATTGATGCTGCTGTTCAGTTGAAAATCATGGTTTTGTGTATATTGTCCTTGCGAAGTAGGAAACATGATAATCGGGTAACCGAAATGTCCTGTAACCTCTACTTTAAGGCTCGTTCCTAATATGTTAGAGTAATAATCTGTGTGTTCTATATGTGGCATGTACTATAGATTTTAGTTTTTTTTGTGTTTAAATTTTTTAGGACGAAATCGTATTTAATTAAATTATTACTCAAACTCCAAATTAATTCATTTTAAATTAATAAGTTGCTGAATGTCAATTAATTTAATAATAAATAATCGTTACGCTGTCGGTTTTTCTTTTGGTGGAATAATATTGAGAAGATGTGCATGAATTTTTTCTGCTGCACGATCCAATCTCTCTACAACCTTGTCAGAATCATTTGATTTGTAAACAATTCCTACATGATAATCTATCGGAAGAAATTTTACGACTTCTTCACATTCAAATTGGTTGTAATCGGGTTCTTTATCTTTGATTAAAGCAACGATTAATCCTGAATAATAACCTGTAGGTTTAGAAACTTCGTAATTTTTTCCTCTCAGAAGCGCATCTTCAATTTTTGCCCATTCACGCCAGATGTTGATGTTGCTCGAAGCTTCCACCAAATCAGGAATATGTGCACCGCCAACTCGTGATGATGTTTCCAGAAAATACCATTTACCATCTTCTTTTCCACGTATAAACTCTGTATGAGTGGCACCATTAAGCAACCCAAAATTCATCAAAACTTTCGTATTGGCTTCATCTAATGCTTTAAATTCATCGGAATATCTTCCTAAAGTTTTGGTTCTGAAAACTCCGCCTTCGTGAGAAACTTCCATGGGTGGAGCGAGATATTTTGAGGCAGAAGTGAAAACAATCTCTTTATTGAACGTTAAACTGTCAACGTGATATACATCGCCGGGTTTAAAACTTTCTAAAAGAAATAAATGACGCTCTTCGCCCAGTTTTTCTAATGCATCCCAAAGTTCTTCTTTGGTTTTTAATTTTTTAATTCCGGATGCTGATGCTTCGGATCTCGGCTTCAAAACCCACGGAGCAGAAACTTTAT
Source organism: Chryseobacterium sp. C-71 (assembly GCF_020911865.1). Taxonomy (NCBI): domain Bacteria; kingdom Pseudomonadati; phylum Bacteroidota; class Flavobacteriia; order Flavobacteriales; family Weeksellaceae; genus Chryseobacterium; species Chryseobacterium sp. C-71. The sequence goes on along the minus strand of NZ_CP087131.1, from coordinate 736,190 downwards.
TGGTGAAGATCTCGACTTCATTATCATTAAAAACAGCAGTGAATTCCGGAACATTGATTCCTGAATCTTTAGCTTTCTGGCGCATGGCCAGTTTGTCTCTGAAATAACGGTGTGTCGTCTGTCCCATCCCCGGAATACGGAATGTCTCACGAATGAGTGCGGCCTTCTCTACATCGTAATCGTCTAAAGCAATTACAGCGTCCACTTTTCTGGTTTTCATCAGATGAGAAAACCCCTGAATCAGATGATCAAGATTCCAGACAGACGGTTTCACTTCGGGCATATAGAAAACCTCACTAATGGCGTCCCAAGGCCAATTTTTTTCTTTGAGGTTTTCGGATGTTACCAAGATGATTTTATTGCCGAGTTTCTTCATCTCGTCCATAAAATCGTAACCTTTGTAATAGCACGAAATGCATACAATAGTTTTCTCCTCCATATAATGTTTTTTTAAATTTGATGAATATTCAAAAATAAAAGCAATTTTTTATTGATGTTTTAATGTTAAAAATCAATAATCAATGCGTATTTGAAAATCACTAATCAATTATACAGAGAAATTTCGAAATAAACTAATTTTTAGTGATAATTTTCAATTAAATCGGCTAATAATTGCACGCCATAGCCTGTCGCAGCTTTATCTTTAGCATATCCTACATTGCCGAATGCAACTCCTGCAATATCGAGGTGTGCCCAATTAGGATGTCCTTCAATGAATTCTTCCAAAAATTTTGCGGCAACAATACAGTCTCCGATAGGTTTCATTGAGATATTTTTAAAATCAGCAACATCAGATTTAAAATCATCTTTCCAGATGTCCCAAAGCGGCAAATTCCAGACTCTCTGGTTGGTTTTGTCGCCGGTTTTTATCAAAAGATCCTTTAATTCTTCATTATTAGAAAACATCGCTCCGCAAGTATCACCAAACATTCTTACGGAACTTCCGGTAAGTGTTGCCAAATCAATTAAAACATCAGTTTTAAAGTTTTTAGATAAATATGAAAGTCCGTCTGCTAAAGTCATCCTTCCTTCTGCATCGGTATTCAGGACTTCAATCGTTTTTCCATTATAGGCAGTGATTACATCGCTTGGAAGATAAGCGTTTTCTGAAACTGCGTTATCGGTAATAGGCAAAATAGCAGTAATATTTACAGGTAACTGCATTTGTGAAGCGTAAATCAATGCGCCAATTACTGCTGTTGCGCCACCCATATCAGATTTCATATAATGCATATTGTCTGATGCTTTGATAGAAATTCCACCGGTGTCAAATAAAACGCATTTCCCTACCAAACCGAAGGTTTTAGCATTTTTGACGGTTGTTTTGTACTCTAAAATGGTAAATGCCGCATCATAAGCACTTCCCTGATTAACCGAAAGAAATGCTCCCAATCCCAGTTCTTCACATTTTTTTCTGTTGAAAACGGTGTATTTAAGCTGATTTTTTTTAGCTAAATTTTTCAGATAGGTATTGATGGCTTCGGGTCTTTTTAAATTGGCAGGTTTATTAAGCCAATCCTGACAGGCAGTTTGTCCTTCGCAAAGCGCATCGGCTCTGCTGGAAATGACGTCTAATTTTTTCTGACTTAAATTTCCAAAATGAAACTCGAATTTTTCATTCCAAAATGGATGATTTTTATCAAAAGGATAATTATAAGTTCCAAGGAAAAGGCCTTTTACAAATTCTTCAAACTGTTTTTCATTAATAAAATCAGCCGAAATCAAAGTTGGGACAGCCTGAAAATTTTTCTTTTGGCTCTGAGAGAATTTCATCGCCACCTGCTGAAATTCAAAATTCTTAAGATCAGATTTCCCAAGTCCGATAAAATAGGTGATCGTCTCCTCTTGAGCATCGATAAAAACGTCATTTTTCTTTCCTGAAAAAAGAATTGAAATGTTTTTATTATAATTTTTGCTATTTTCTGTCCAGGTTTCTTCTGTGAATAATTCGAAAACCTGTGCGTAATTTTTATTTCTTTTATTGAGTAAGTTCATAATTTAATTTTTAATAGAATCCTGATGTGGAGTAACTTCCACCGGATTTTCTGTGTTGTTGTAAAAAAGCCATTCTATCGCTCTCGGGAATTCCTGAGACCAGTAAAATTCGCTGTGAGAACCTTCGGGGTTGATGTTGGTTTTAAATTCAAAGTCAAAAAGATTTTTCTTTTCCCATCTTTTGAGATAATTTTCGAAAACCTGAATTCTTTTTACCATTTTTGAGCCTTCCTGCTCACCACCGTAGAGATAAATTTTAGTTTTAAAAGGAACTCTGAAGCTCATCATAGGAAAGTTATTATTTGGTTCTACCCAAAGTGAAGGTGAGAAAATCAATAATTTTGAATACACTTCGGGATACAGAAATCCGCTGTAAATACTGATTAACGCGCCTAATGAACTTCCGCCAATTCCTGTATTGTCACGGTCTTTTTTTGTACGGTAATGTTCGTCAACAAAAGGCTTTAAAGTGTCTGTAATAAAACGGATATATTTCTTGCCTTCAGAACCGTTTGCTACATTATCGTTGTCAAAAATATATTCTTTGATTCTCTCTTCGCTTCCGTGCTCAATGGCAATAATAATAACATCACCACGACCATATTCTGCAAGAATCGAAAGTTTTTTATCAATTTCCCAGTTTCCGTAAGGACTTCCTTCGTTGAATAGATTCTGTGCATCCTGAAGATAAAGTACCGGATAGCTTTTGTCTGATACGTAATAATCATAAGGTAAAAGTGCCCAGACCTTCCGGTGTCTGTCAAGCTGTGGAATATAAAATTCTTCTGAAATAATTTCAACAATCGGAAAAAATTCCTGCTTAAATGGTCCCCAATTGTATCTCCATTTTTCAACTCTGTGAGAAACTTCGCCGTCAGATTTTAAAACTTTCTTATTGGGAGTGATGCTTCCATACTGATCAAGTTCCACATTTTCCCAGCCGCCTTTTGTAAATTTAAACTCTACAATGTCAGGAAGAAACTCATCAAATATCTCGATGTAGTAATTGTTGGGATCTATTTGTGTGAGTTGATATCGGGGATCTTTAGGATTCCAGATGTTAAAATTTCCGGTTATAAATATCGGCCTTTCATCGGCTTCACTTGTGTAAAGTGTAAACTTCATATTTGTGTTTAAAAAGTAAGTAAATATATTAAACTCATAAAAGTAGAAAAAATCTTTTTATTTAAGTTAATTAAAATTAATAAAAAAGAGTACTTGGCAAAGGATTTATTTATATATTTGATAGTCATCGATACTTACAAAATAAACTGTTTTAACATAAAATCTTTTTCGGTTTTTTTATAATCATTGCTCATGACCAATATGACGGAAAAAACACTATGATGAACTCGGTAAAAACCTATACACTTTTCACAGACCATGACGTTTACCTTTTTAAAGAGGGTAAGCATTATCGATTATACGAAAAATTCGGTGCGCATTCTGTAGAAAAAGACGGCGTGAAGGGAGTTTACTTTTCTGTCTGGGCTCCCAATGCAAAAAAAGTTTCCGTAATCGGGAATTTTAATAATTGGAATCACAAAGATCATATTCTTTTCCCACGTTGGGATGGTTCAGGAATTTGGGAAGGCTTTATTGCTGGATTAACCTGGGGAACATTATATAAATATGCCATAGAAAGTTTAGGTAAGATTTTAGAAAAAAGCGATCCTTACGCACTGAGCTTGGAACAGAATCTTCAAGCTGCATCATTAGTTTCTACCAATTGGTACGAATGGACTGATCAGAAGTGGCTTGATAAACGCTGGAAAAATAACAGTTTAGAATCTCCTATTTCTGTCTACGAAATGCATCTGGCTTCTTGGTGCAGAAATGAAGATTTTCCGGAGAAATTTTTGAACTACACAGATATTGCAGCAAAGTTAGTTCCTTACATCAAAGATATGGGTTTTACCCATGTAGAATTTATGCCTGTGATGGAATATCCTTACGATCCGAGTTGGGGATATCAGATTACTGGCTTTTTTGCAGCAACTTCACGTTTTGGTTCGCCACAAGATTTAATGTTCTTAATTAATGAACTCCATAAAAATGATATTGGAGTGATTCTCGATTGGGTTCCTTCACATTTTCCGGGTGATGCCAATGGATTGCATCGTTTCGACGGAAGTTATTTGTATGAACACGAAGATCCCAGAAAAGGCTTTCATCCCGACTGGAAATCCTATATTTTTAATTACGGAAGAAATGAGGTGAAATCTTTTTTGATTTCAAATGCCATGTTTTGGCTCGACCGTTATCATGCCGACGGTTTGCGGGTAGATGCAGTGACTTCTATGCTTCATTTGGATTACTCAAGGAATGAAGGTGAATGGGAGCCGAATATTTACGGAGATAATGTCAATCTGGAAGCAAAAGCTTTCCTGCAGGAATTTAATACGGCGGTTTATAAAGAATTTGGAAACAGTATTATGACAATTGCAGAAGAAAGTTCAGATTTTCCTTTGCTTACAAAACCTGTTCACGATGGCGGAGTTGGTTTCGGAATGAAATGGATGATGGGCTGGATGCACGACACCTTAGATTACTTTAAAGAAGAATACGAAAATAGAAGACATCATCATCATAAGCTGACGTTTGCATCCATGTATATGTATAATGAAAACTATATGATGCCTTTGTCCCACGATGAAGTAGTACACGGAAAAGCGAGCCTTATTTATAAAATGAAAGGTGACGAATGGCAAAAATTTGCTAATTTAAGGGCGCTTTATGTGTATATGTTCACGCATCCGGGTGCAAAGTTGCTTTTCATGGGAGATGAATTCGGGCAGACCAATGAATGGAATTTTAAACAAAGCTTAGACTGGCATTTGCTTGATTTTCCAATTCATAAAGGCTTGCAGGATTTAGTGAAAGATTTAAATCATTTATATAAAAGTGAAACAGCTTTCTACGAAAACCAATTTAACCCAAGCGGTTTTGAATGGGTAGAAGCTGATGATACCGATAATTCCGTTTTGATTTATTTAAGAAAAGGAAAGAGAAAAGATGATGTTCTGATGGTGATTTTAAATCTGACCCCAAATACATTTGATTATAAAGTTGGAGTAAATGAAGGAACACATTGGGAAGTGATTTTCAATTCTGATCACAAAAAGTATAACGGAAGTGGAGTAGAAACAACCATTTTCAGAGAAGAAAATGAAGAATGGATGAGCCGTCCGAAATCTATTTTCCTTAAACTGCCACCGCTTGCCGGAATTGTTTTGAAAATGAAAAAAGACAGAAAGTATAAATTGAGTAGAATAAAACAACATAAAAAATAATAATGACAATTTATCACCTTAGCACAGAATGCTATCCCGTTGCCAAAGTAGGAGGTTTGGCAGATGTTGTGGGAGCTTTGCCGAAGTATCAGAACAAAATAAAAGATGTTGATGCCAAAGTGGTAATGCCTTGGTACAATAAATCTTTTGTCTACGATCACGAGTTTGAAGTGGTTTTTGACGGCTTCATTCACCAAGGGCAGAATATGCTTCAGGTTCAGGTCATGAAAGAGAAAACAAACACTTTGGGGTTTGAATTATTTATGGTGAAAATTCCCGGGCTTTTAGATCGTGAAAATCCTTATGGATATCAGGATGAGAGTTTTCAGTTTTTGGCATTTCAGCAAGGTATTTTGCATTGGCTTACTGCTATGCAGATTCGTCCTGATGTTTTGCATTGTCATGATTATCATACAGGATTAGTTCCTTTTATGGTAGAGCATTGTCCGGAATTTGAATTTTTAAAAGGAGTAAAAACGATAGGTACCATTCACAACGGAGAATATCAGGGGATGATGCGTTGGGATATGATTCATTTTATGCCCGCTTTTGATCATTATAAATGGGGACTTCTCGATTGGAACGGATTTATTAATCCTTTAGCAAGTATGATTAAATGCTGTAGGGCTTTCACAACGGTTTCTGAAGGATATTTAGAAGAGCTTTTTGTCAGCTTTAAAGGTTTGGAAAGTCTTGTTCGTGATGAGTTTGGAAAAGCTTACGGAATCATCAACGGAATTGATACCGATGTATGGAATCCTGAAACCGACCCAATGATTGATTTTAATTTTAATAAAAAAAATGTTCTGAAAATTAAAAAGAAGAACAAGCAGAAATTGTGTAAAGAATATGGTTTAAATCCAGATTTACCTCTATTTGCTTTCATTGGAAGATTTGCCACAGAGAAAGGTGCAGACTTGCTCCCTGAGGTAGTTTGGAGAAGTATTAAACAAACTTATGGCGCTTTAAACATTATTATTTTAGGTTCCGGAAATGCTTATATTGAAGATAAATTGAAGGAATTAAATTACGTTTATGCCAATTTTGCTACGGATATTGGATATAAAGAACATTTATCTCATAAAATCTACGCTTCGGCAGATTTTTTGTTGATGCCTTCAAGGGTAGAGCCTTGCGGTCTTAATCAGATGTACGCAATGCGTTACGGAACGGTTCCGGTTGTGAGCTATACAGGCGGATTGAGAGATACCGTTAAAGATATTTCTACCGGAGGTTCGGGATTAAATTTTACCTATCCCGGAGTTGATGATATTATTCATGCGATGGTTCGAGGGTTGGCGATTTACAATCAAAAAAAGGCGATGGATGATTTGGTGCTTTCAAATATGAATTTTGATTTTGCATGGGAGAAATCTGCGGAAAAATATTTAGCTTTATATAAGAACTAAATATTTACCTTTTAAAAATTAAAATAAATTAAAACTATTCAAAAAAAGTATACTAATAATAAGATAAACCACAGATAAATTTATGAATCCAAATGTTATTTCAATCGTTTTGGGAGGAGGTAGAGGTACAAGGCTTTTCCCATTAACCTATTCAAGATCAAAACCCGCTGTTCCGATTGCCGGAAAATACAGATTGGTTGATATTCCTATTTCTAATTGTTTGAATTCAGGTTTAAATAAAATCTTGGTTCTTACTCAGTTCAATTCAGCATCATTAAATGCACATATCAAAAATTCTTATCATTTTGATATTTTCAGTAAAGGATTTGTAGATATTTTAGCCGCAGAGCAGAATGTTGAAAACGAAAGCTGGTTTCAGGGAACTGCCGATGCCGTACGTCAATCGATGAAGCATTTAGAAAAATATGATTATGAATATATTTTGATTCTTTCGGGGGATCAGCTGTATCAGATGGATTTTAATGCAATGCTAGATTTCCATATAGAAAATGGTGGTGATGTAACAATTGCTACAATTCCGGTGAATGCAAAAGATGCTACAGGTTTTGGAATTTTAAAATCTGATGAAGAAGGAAATATCACTTCATTTATTGAAAAACCAAGCTATGACCTTCTCAACGGCTTACAGTCTGAAGTTTCAGATAAAAATAAAATGGAGGGTAAAGAGTATTTAGCTTCAATGGGAATTTACATTTTCACTAAATCTATTTTAAAGAAAATGTTTGAAGATGGGGCTGGTGATGATTTCGGTAAAGACATTATTCCAAGTTCAATAGGGAAGTACAGCACTTTAAGCTATCAATATGAAGGATATTGGACGGATATCGGAACTATAGAATCTTTCTACGAAGCGAATTTAGATCTTTGTCAGGATTTTCCGCAGTTTAATCTTTTTTCGTCTTCACCGATTTATACAAGAGCGAGAATGCTTCCGCCTTCAAAAATTAACGGTTCTTATGTAAGTAAGGCAATTTTTGGAGATGGATGTATTGTCATGGCTGATAAAATTGAAAATTCAATCATTGGTCACAGAACAAGGATTGACAAAGGAAGTACAATTGTAAATTCTTATGTGATGGGTGCAGACTTTTATCAAAATACAAAAGAAATTGTGATTAATGATAGCAAAGGACAACCTAATATGGGAATCGGTAAATACTGTTATATCGAAAAAGCAATTTTAGATAAAAACTGTTATATCGGCGATAATGTAAGAATCATTGGCGGTAAGCATATGGAGGACGGAGATTACGGAACACACTCTGTGCAGGACGGTATTGTCGTGGTGAAAAAAGGAGCTGTTCTACAGCCTGGAACTCATATCGGATAATAATTTAAACAACATAGAAACTAGAGTGATCAATATATTGGTCACTTTTTTTATTTGTATTACTTTTGTGCGATGCGTTTTTTCAAAATCATAGCCATAATTATTTCTTTGCTTGTGGGAGCTTATGCGGCTTCTATGTATTTCTTTGTAGACGAAAGCAAAAGTTTCAAGGTAGAAAAAGAGATTGATTTTCCTTTAGATAAAGTGTTTAATCAGTTTAATAATTTACAGCATTTCACAAGATGGAATAACTTCTTTACGAGTTCAAAAACCATCACCATTGATTATTACACGCCTTACGAAGGGCAGGGAAGCGCAATCAGCTACAATGATCCGAAGAGTGAAGACGGCGGCGAAATGTTTATCCGCTACGAAAACCCTAACAAAACTTTAAGGTATCAGCTCTTTGAAGACGAAGATGAAAACCCGACTTTAATTGACGTTAAATTTAAAGCCGTTTCAGCAGAAAAAACAAAGATTACCTGGTTTGTACATACTCCGAAATTATCGGTTTTAACGAGAGCTCAGAATTTCTGGACCGAAGATAAATTCACCGAAAACATTGATAAAAGTATGGTGAATCTTAAAAATGTCTTAGGAAATAAAGTTTCAAAAGACAATCAGCTTGCTTCGATAAAGTACGACAGTCTGATGGTGGAGAAAGAAGAGGCAAAAATGATTTTGGGAGTAAGCGTGAGTACTTCCAATAAAAAAGATGCATTGTACAAAAATATTGTCATGAATTATAATAAAGTCTACAATTATGTGACGATGGATTTAGGCAAAAAAGATGATGAATTTGGTTACTCAATCCTGATTACTGATGCAGATAATTTCAAAGACAATGAAGTTTCTTATTATTTCGGAATTCCTTTGTCTAAGAAATTTGGGGTTAACGACAATAATTTCAGCTTCAGATCCGTCAATCCTACTCAAAATTATGTGATTTATTACAAGGGAACTTATGCAGGAAGAGTAAAAGCAATTCAGCAACTAATACAAAAAGCTAAGACAGACGAAATGCGTTACGGTGACATTTATCAGACGTTTATAGAGCAGCCTCTGGAGAATCAGGATGTCAATATGAAGCTTTCGTTATCTGTTTATAAATAAATATGATACAAATCATTCCTTTATGTTTTTTTTAATAGTTTGAGGCTGTCCCAAGTCGGTTTTTTTTATTAAATTTGAAGATTAATACGACTAACAAAATTTAATAAATAGACCAACTGTAATAATGGACAGATTTTCATTCCTAAACGCAGCTCATTCTCAGTTAATTGAGGATTTATACCAACAGTACTTAAAATTTCCGGACTCTTTAGAACCATCATGGAAAGCCTTTTTTCAAGGCTTTGATTTTGCATTGGAGAATTATTCTGATGAAGAAGATATTCAGCAAATCAAAAACGTGGGAAATTCTTCTTCTGCAGTTCAACAGATTTCTCAGGCGGCTTCAAACGGTGAAGTTCCTGAGCACATCAAAAAGGAATTTAAGGTGGTGAATCTTATCGAAGCTTACAGAACGAGAGGCCACTTGTTTACAAAAACCAACCCTGTCCGTGAGAGAAGACATTATACGCCAACTCTAGATATAGAAAATTTCGGTCTTTCTCAGTCAGATTTGAATACAAAATTCAACTGTGCCACAGAAACCGGGATGAAAGGTCCTGCAACTTTACAGGAACTGATCAGACATCTTGAAACTATCTACTGTGACTCAATTGGTGTAGAATATACCTACATTAACAATGTTGAGGAAAAAGATTTTATCAAGCAATGGATTCAGGTTAACGAAAACCATCCAAGCCTTAATGCAAACGAGAAAACTGAGATTTTACTTAAATTAAATCAGGCGGTAGCATTTGAAAATTATCTTCATACAAAATTTGTAGGTCAGAAAAGATTCTCATTAGAAGGTGGTGAAACTTTGATTCCTGCTTTGGACCAGTTGATCTCAAGATCTTCACAGTTGGGAGTTGATGAGGTTGTTTTGGGGATGGCTCACAGAGGGAGATTAAACGTACTGACCAATATTTTCGGGAAATCTTATAAGCAGATTTTTTCAGAATTTGAAGGAAAAGAATTTGAAGAAGATGTATTCTCCGGTGATGTAAAATATCACTTAGGTTCATCTAAAAAAATAAAAACAGCGTCCGGAGAAGAAGTTTCTATTAACTTAACTCCGAACCCATCTCACTTAGAAACTGTTGCTGCTTTAGTAGAAGGTATTTGCCGTGCTAAGGTAGATGATAAATATAAAGACTATTCTAAAGTATTACCAATTATCATTCATGGTGATGGCGCTTTAGCTGGTCAAGGTATTGCCTATGAAGTTGCTCAGATGATGACTTTGGAAGGATACAAAACGGGCGGTACTGTGCATATCGTTGTGAATAATCAAGTTTCATTTACAACAAACTACATGGATGCAAGATCTTCTACTTATTGTACAGATATTGCAAAAGTAACAGAATCTCCTGTAATGCACGTAAATGCAGATGATGCAGAAGCGGTGGTTCATGCAATTCACTTTGCAGCTGATTTCAGAGCGAAGTTTGGTAAAGATGTTTACATTGATTTGCTAGGATACAGAAAATATGGTCATAACGAAGGGGATGAGCCAAGATTTACGCAGCCTAATTTGTATAAATTAATTTCAAAGCATCCTAACCCGAGAGAAATCTATAAAGATAAACTCTTAAAAGACAGCATTACTTCAAACGACGTTATTGCAAAAATGGAAACAGAATTCAAAGCGCTTTTAGATAAAGACTTTGATGCTTCTAAGGAAATCGAGAAAAATGTGATGGATATCTTCATGGCAGATGACTGGACGAATTTCCCAATTGCAAAAAGAGGTGCCGTACAAGATGCTGTTGATACAGGATATGATTTAGCTAAACTGAAAGAATTGGCAATTAAAATGTCAACGCTTCCTGCTGATAAAAAATTCATCAATAAAATTACAAGACTTTTTGATAACAGAATCAAGGCTATTGAGGCAAACTCTTTAGACTGGGCTCTTGGAGAGTGGTTGGCTTATGCTACACTTCTTGTTGAAGGTCACAACATCAGAATTTCTGGTGAAGATGTGGAAAGGGGAACGTTCTCTCACAGACACGCTGTTGTAAAAACTGAAGATACTGAGGAAGAATATATTCCTTTAAAAGAAGTTTCAGAAAGTAGATTTGATGTTTTCAATTCTCACCTTTCTGAATACGGAGTTTTAGGATTCGATTATGGTTATGCAATGGCATCTCCGAATACTTTGACAATTTGGGAAGCTCAGTTCGGAGATTTCGTCAACGGAGCGCAGATTATCGTTGACCAATATTTGGCTGCAGCAGAAGAAAAATGGAAGATTCAGGACGGTTTAGTGATGTTACTTCCGCACGGTTCGGAAGGTCAAGGTGCAGAGCATTCTTCAGCAAGACTGGAGAGATTCTTGACGCTTTGTGCCAACGAAAATATGGTGGTAGCGAATATTACTTCACCTGCCAACTATTTCCACTTGTTGAGAAGACAGCTGAAATGGTCATTCAGAAAACCATTAATTGTGATGAGTCCAAAGTCATTGTTAAGACATCCAAAAGTGGTTTCTCCGCTTGAAGATTTCTCAAACAAAGGATTCCAGCCGATCTTAGATGATCCAACTGCAGATCCTGCGAAAGTTGAAAAATTAGTATTGTGTTCAGGTAAATTATACTTCGAATTATTAGCTAAAAAAGAAGAATTAAATTGTGAAAATGTTGCTTTGGTGAGATTTGAGCAGTTGTACCCGCTTCAAAATGACGCGATCGAAGCTGTTTTTGCTAAATATGAAAACAAAAAATCAATCATTTGGGCTCAGGAAGAACCGGAAAATATGGGAGCTTGGTCTTATATCCTGAGAAATTTCAGAGATACAGGAATTCAGGTTATCTCTCCGGTACCAAGTGGTGCTCCGGCTCCTGGAAGTCACAAAATGTTTGAGAAAAACCAAAACTTGGTTATCAACAGAGTTTTTGATAGAGATGATGCTCCGGCAAAAAGACCTGTTACCGCTTAATTATAATAAATATCCATTAAAAAAATAAAAAATACGATATGTCAATTTTAGAAATGAAAGTTCCTTCACCGGGAGAATCAATTACAGAAGTTGAAATTGCAACTTGGCTTGTAAAAGATGGTGATTATGTACAAAAAGATCAACCAATCGCTGAAGTAGATTCAGACAAGGCAACTTTAGAATTACCTGCAGAAGAGAGTGGTGTGATCACTTTGAAAGCTGAAGAAGGTGATGTAGTACAGGTAGGTCAGGTTGTTTGTTTAATTGATATGGATGCTGCTAAACCGGAAGGTGGTGCTGCTCCGGCTGCTGAAGCTCCAAAACAAGAAGAAGCGCCTAAAGCTGCTGAACCTGCAAAAGTAGAAGCTCCAAAACCGGCTCCTGCTGCTCCTCAATCTTATGCTACAGGTGCTCCGTCTCCTGCTGCAAAGAAAATTCTTGACGAAAAAGGGATTGACGCTTCTCAGGTTTCAGGATCTGGAAGAGATGGAAGAATCTCTAAATCTGACGCTGAATTAGCTGCTGTTCCTGCAATGGGAGGAAGTTCTTTAACGGCTACAGGTGCAAGATCTACAACCACAACGAAACTTTCAGTTCTTAGAAGAAAAATAGCTCAAAGATTGGTTTCTGTAAAGAACGAAACTGCAATGTTGACGACTTTCAACGAAGTTGATATGTCTGAAATCTTTAGACTAAGAAAATTATATAAAGAAGAATTTGCTCAGAAGCACGGGGTTGGACTTGGTTTCATGTCTTTCTTCACAAAAGCGGTTACAAGAGCATTACAAATGTATCCTGATGTAAATGCATCGATCGACGGAGATTTTAAAATTAATTACGATTTCTGCGATATTTCAATTGCCGTTTCAGGTCCTAAGGGATTGATGGTTCCGGTATTGAGAAACGCTGAAAATATGTCTTTCGCAAACGTTGAAGGAAATATCAAAGATTTAGCGATCAAAGTAAGAGACGGTAAAATTACAGTTGACGAAATGACTGGTGGTACTTTCACGATTACTAACGGTGGTACTTTCGGATCAATGTTATCTACGCCAATTATCAACCCGCCACAATCTGCAATCTTAGGAATGCACAATATCATCCAAAGACCGGTTGCGGTTGACGGCCAAGTTGTGATTCGTCCAATGATGTATGTTGCAATGTCTTACGATCACAGAATTATCGATGGTAAAGAATCTGTAGGATTCCTTGTTGCGGTAAAAGAAGGTATCGACAATCCGGTAGAAATTCTATTGGGTGGAGACGAGAAAAAAGGTCTTGGATTATAATTAATTATTTCCTGGAACATCATATAAAATCTCGCCTTCAAAAAAGGCGAGATTTTTGTAGTAAATAATAAAACGCACAAAATGTTTTCTAAAATTACTTCGAATATTAGGGTGTCTGTGATACCTGAGTATGATAGCAAAAACAGTTATCCTTCTGAAAACCGATTTGTTTTTAAATACAACATCGTGATAGAAAATGAAGGAAATTTCCCTATCAGAATTCTAAAAAGAAAATGGCTCATCTTTGACGTAGGATTTGGTTTTACTGAGGTGGTAGGAGATGGCGTCATTGGTCTCACTCCCGATATACAGCCCAATGATCAGTTTGCTTATTTTTCAAACGTTATGCTGCGTTCAGGCGTCGGAAATATGAGCGGAATGTATCTGGTGCGGAACGAAGAAACTCATGAAAATTTTGAGATTGATATCCCGAAATTTAATTTGCTTTCAGCAGTCCTTGTGAATTAATAAATAAATACAGCTTTATCTTTATTACTTTGGGCAGCTTTTTCCGCCCTCCGTTCCCGCTTTTTTCTATCATTGCGATAGAATTTTCGGTAATCAGTAGAACATTCACACAATCGCAATGACAGAAAAAGAGCTCCACTCAGGTCGGGCTGCAAGATCGGTTTGAAGATCAAAGGATAGTCAGAAATTCAAATCTTTACAATTTCTTAAGCTTAGACTGAAAACAGTCATGAATTTCATCTGTACTTGTAATAATTAGTTTTTCAAAACCTAACAATGCAATTCTTGCACAAGCTTCAGCATCATCGCCAGCTCTGTGGTGATTAAATTTGATCTGATGATGTTCTGCTAAATGTTTCAAACCATATTTAGGGAGATAATTCCATGATTTTTTTGCCACCTGAATGCTGCAGAGATAATTGATATTGGGTTTAAACATTCCATAATAATCAAGACAGCTTCTCAGAACTCCTGCATCAAAACTGGCGTTGTGAGCAATCATTAATGTCCCATACATCATTTCCTGAACTTCATACCAGATTTCATCAAAAGTAGGAGCGTCTTTCACATCATTTGGAACGATACCGTGCACATCAATATTCCTTTGATTAAAATAAGGAAAACTTGGCGGTTTTATCAGCCATGTTTTGGTAGAAACAATCTGTGAATTTTCAACCACGCAAATTCCCAATTCGCAAGCCGAATGTCTTTCGTGAGTAGCCGTTTCAAAATCTATTGCGCAGAAATCCATGTGATTTTTTATAATTGATGAATGGTTATTGGTAAATGATTTTAACTTTTTTTATTTCCTAAAAAGTGCTTAAAAATAAGCCATTCGGTTTGGTAATATTTTTTAATATGATTTTTTTGACGAAGTTTTAAAGTGCCAGGAATCTGAGAATAGAAACCAAAATGACCTCGTAAAACTGCCCAAAGATGAGAGAAGCCATTTTTATAGGCAAAATAGAAAGCTGCAGCTCCGTCTAATATCATTCTTGAAAATAATATCCAAATTAAATTTGGAAAAGGTAAGTTTTTCAACATCATCGAAAGATTATTTCTGATGTTGAGAAAAGTCTTTTGCGGACTTTGTTTATTTAAAGTTCCACCTCCAACGTGATATATTTTTGATTGCCCGGTGTAATATATTTTTCTTCCTGAATTTTTCAATCTCCAGCATAAATCAATTTCTTCCTGATGTGCAAAAAATCTTTCATCAAAACCATTTTGCTCCCAAAAATCTTTTGATCTTATAAAAAAGCAACATCCGGAAGCCCAAAAAATTTCAGTCTCGTCATCATATTGGCCTTTGTCTTCTTCCACATCATCGAAAACACGACCTCTGCAGTAAGGATAGCCTAAGTTATCAATCAATCCGCCTCCGGCTCCTGCAAATTCGAAATATTTTTTATTTGAGTAAGATAAAATTTTAGGCTGAATGGCTGCAATCTGATTATCAATTTTAAATAAATTAAGAACAGGATCAATCCAATTTTCGGTGACTTCAACGTCTGAATTCAGAAGACAGTAATATTCTGAATTGATTTTTTTTAAACCTTCATTATAACCACCTGCAAAACCATAATTTTTATCATTTAAAACAATCTTAACAGTTGGAAATTTAGCTTTTAAAAAGTCTACGGAATTATCATCAGAAAAATTATCGATGACATAAATCTCAGCATTTTGAGAATAGTTGACTACGCTTGGAAGAAATTTTTCTAACCAGCTTTTCCCGTTCCAGTTGAGGATAACAATGGCTAAGTTTTCTGACATTAGTATTTAAAGTTTTTCAGAATCAAAAGTTTTAATAGAATCCTGATATTTCCATTTTCTGTGTGACCAAAGGTAATTGTCGGGTCTTTTTATAATGGTATTTTGTAATAATTGATGGAACTTTCTTACCACTTCATTGGTTACAAATTTTTCCCCTTCAGGCATAATTCTATAATAATTGATTTGATAATGACCGCGTTTTACCTTTTTCATTTCTGTGTAGATAAATACCAGATCCATTCTTGTCGCTAATTTATCATATCCAATAAATGCAGGTGTTCTTTGATTAAGAAATTCTAATCCGTAGTTCACATGAGAAGAATGCGGAGTTTGATCAGCTACAAAAAGATAAATAGAATCTCCATTGTTTTTGTTTCTTAAAATATTCATAATCACCTCATTGGCTTCTAAGGCAACGTTTCCAAATTTGCTTCTCACTTTTTTCATTTGGTCTTCCCAAAAAGTACTGTTCACTTTTCTGTAAACAGGATGACAGTTTGTTTGAGGAACCATAGTAGCCAAAGTATTCATCCATTCCCAATTGAAAACGTGACCTGCCAATAAAATGATATTTTTACCTTCATCTTTAGCTTCCTGAAACAAGTGTTGATTGATATGTTGCATCCTAACCTTGGTTTCTGTTTCAGACATGGTAAAAGATTTTACAGTTTCTATAAGGTAATCTGAAAAATTTAAGTAAAATTTCTTTCTTATTGCTGCAATTTCTTTGTTTGATTTTTCAGGGAATGAATTTTTCAGATTCTGCGTGATTATTTTTTTTCTGTATCCTACAAAATAATAATTTAGGAAGAAGATAATGTCCGAAAAAATATATAATATTCTTAGCGGTATTTTAGAAATCAAGTAAAGTATTTTGATCAGAAAATTCATAAAGTCTACAAATTTACTAATAATAAAATTATGGTTTCATTTTTGCTACAAATAAGTATTATTTTTTTAATTTTATAGTATGAAATCGCCATGATCTGGAAGCACAAGTTCTAATAAATATTAGGCGATTGCATACGACCTTTAAAACAATTATAATTTACGTATGAAAAACATATCAAAAAATTTAGCAATTCTCAGTTTTCTTACATTAGGAAGTACTGTATTTGCTCAAGATATAAAAGAAACAAGCTCAAATGTTAAAAACTCTAACGACAAAGCGCTTATCGTATCACCCGAACAAATTGCCGAGCAAGAAGCAAAAAAGAAAGCAGCACTAGCTGAAAAAGCTAAGTTGCCAAAACCGTATGACGCTAAAGCCAATGCTGAAAAAGACATCGAAAATTTGGTAGCAAAAGCGAAAAAGGAAAATAAGAACATTATGATTCAGGCAGGAGGGAACTGGTGTATCTGGTGTTTAAGATTTAACCAATACGTTCAGACAGCTCCGGAATTGAAGAAGTTAGTCGATGATAATTATTTGTATTATCACCTGAATTATTCACCGGAGAATAAAAACGAGAAAGTTTTTTCTAAATACGGAAACCCCGGTGATGAATTTGGTTATCCGGTATTCATTGTTTTAGATCAAAACGGAAAGATGATTCATGTGCAGAAAAGTGATGTTTTGGAAGAAAATAAAGGCTACAGTTTAGAAAAAGTAAAAGAGTTTTTCAAAAGCTGGACAACAAAATCATAATAACAGAAAAACCGAGAATTTTCTCGGTTTTTTATTTTATAAAAGTTTCTTAATCCACTTTATTTTATTCTCGGAATAGGGTGGATATTTTAAATCTGGCTCACCCCAAGTTGCTCTATCCAAAATAGCTTTTTGATGTGAAAAAGTTTCAAAACCAAATTTCCCGTGATAGCTTCCCATTCCAGAATTTCCGACTCCGCCAAACGGAAGATTGTCGTTTCCTAAATGCATGACCACATC
This sequence comes from Chryseobacterium sp. C-71, assembly GCF_020911865.1. Classification (NCBI taxonomy): domain Bacteria; kingdom Pseudomonadati; phylum Bacteroidota; class Flavobacteriia; order Flavobacteriales; family Weeksellaceae; genus Chryseobacterium; species Chryseobacterium sp. C-71. Next base: position 718,670 of record NZ_CP087131.1, on the reverse strand, counting down.
ATTGATACAGCCACCACCAAAAGACAATTTTTGAGTAAATAAATTTTTCTCTTCATCATTATTGGTGAAAATGTAGGCTGACAAAGGTTTTTCCAATTCCAAAACTGAGTTTAAAGCATGATGGAAATTTGTAAAAGAAAGTATTGGTAAAATAGGTCCGAAAATTTCGTCCTGCATCACATCATCTTCCCAATTGACATTATCTAAAATGGCAGGTTCGATGTGAAGATTGTTTTCATTAAAATTCCCTCCAAAGTATACTTTTTGTGGATTGATTAATTTGATAAGTCTTTCAAAATTTTTCTTATTGATAATTCTTGTGTATTGCTCGGAATTTGATTCATATTTGAATTCTTGAATGTATTTTTTTAATGATTCTAAGAATTGCTCTTTCACAGATTCTTCAACTAGAATATAATCTGGCGCAACGCATGTTTGTCCGGCATTTAAAAATTTCCCCCAGACAATTCTCTTGGCTGCAACTTCGATATTCGCTTCTTTTGTAACGATTACTGGCGATTTTCCTCCTAATTCTAACGTTACAGGTGTCAAATGTTCTGCGGCAGCTTTGTAGACGATTTTACCCACCTTTGTGCTTCCGGTGAAAAATATTTTGTCGAATTTTAATTTTAAAATTTCTGTTGTTTCATCAACTCCTCCCTCAACAGCGTAAATGTATTCTGGTGGAAAATTTTCATTGATGATTTTTGCCATTACTTTCATTGTATTTTCGGCAATTTCACTAGGTTTTAGAATACAACAGTTTCCGGCAGCAATTGAGGCTATTAATGGCGATAAAGAAAGTTGATAAGGGTAATTCCAGGCTCCGATGATTAACGTGCAGCCAAGAGGTTCAGAATGGATTTTGCTGGTAGCAATCTGATTGGCTAAATTGGTTGTGACTTTCTTTGGTTTTGAAAGTGAGTTTAAATTTTTCAGATAATAATCAATATCTTTTAAAACAAATGAAATCTCGGTAACATACGTTTCAAACTGAGATTTTCCAAAATCTTTATCAATTGCTTCGTAGAGTAAATTTTCATTCTGAATAATTAAATCTCTCAGCTTTTCGAGATACATTTTTCTGAATTTTACATTCTTCGTTTTTTGCGTGTTGAAAAATTCCTTTTGGGAGTGGAGTATATCTTGGTAATTCATTCTTTATTTATTGAAAATCAATTACGGTAAAAAATATGCCAAAGTGTAGCCATAAAAAAACCACTTCTTGCGAAGTGGTTATATATTTGAGAAAATCTCTTTAGAATCTTAAGCTTCTTCAGAAGGAGTTTCTTCTACTGCAACTTTTTTAGGAGCAGCTGGTTTAGGAGCTTCTACCGGAGCATCAGATACTACATCAAACTCGAAGTTGTACTCTACATTTCTGTGAAGTCTAACTACTGCAGTTACTTTACCAGTTCTCTTAATCGTGTTTCCTGGGATTTTGATGTATTTCTTCTCAACTTGTACACCAGCTTTAGCCAATGCTGCAGAAAGATCTGCATTGTTGATAGATCCGAATAATTTGTCACCAGAACCTACTTTAGCAGGAATAGTGATAGAAGTTTTCTTCAATTGATCTACTACAGCGTTTGCAGCAGCAACCAATTTAGCTTCTTCTTCTTTTCTAGCTTCCAAAGTAGCTTCTAAAGTAGCTTTGTTTTTTGGTGTAGCTAAAAGAGCGATTCCTTGAGGTAACAAGAAGTTTCTTGCGTAACCTGGTTTTACATTTACTGTATCGAATTCAAGACCTAAATTTTCTACGTCTTTTTTAAGGATAATTTCCATTGTTGTTGTCCGTTTTAGAGTTCCAAGTTCCGATTATTCATCGGGTTTCTCTTCACTTCGTTAGAATTTAATATTAATTCAGCAACAAAAGCCAAAAGCTAAAAGCTAGTAGCCAATTGCTAATTGCAATTTTTACTTTAATAAGTCAGCTACGTAAGGCATCATTGCAAGGTGTCTTGCTCTTTTGATAGCCGAAGAAACTTTTCTTTGGTATTTTAAAGAAGTACCAGTGTATCTTCTTGGTAAAATTTTACCTTGTTCGTTCACGAACTGTAATAAGAAATCAGCGTCTTTGTAATCAACGTGCTTGATTCCGAATTTTTTGAATCTACAGTACTTTTTATCAGTTTTTGTATTGATATCAAGTGGAGTAAGGAATTTTACTTCAGATTCACCTCCAGCAGAGGCTTGTTTAGCCATATCATCTATTGCCATGTCTTTGTCTTTTTTAAATTTGGGTTAGTAATATTAAGCTCTTGAAGCTTTAAGTTTAGATCTTCTAGTTACAGCGTACTCTACAGCGTGCTTGTCTAGTTTTGTAGTAAGGTAACGAATTACTCTTTCGTCACGTTTGAATGCCAATTCTAAGTCAGCAACTACAGTTCCTTCACCTTTAAACTCGATTAAAGTGTAGAATCCATTCTTTTTTAATTGAATTGGATAAGCTAATTTCTTCAATCCCCAATTTTCTCTAGTGACAATCTCACAGTTTTTTTCTTTGATAAGATCTTCAAATTTTTTCACTGCTTCCTCCACCTGAGCATCAGATAGAACGGGAGTTAAAATGAAAACAGTTTCGTAATTGTTCATAATGTAAATGAATTTGTTAATTATTTCGAGGTGCAAAAATATGAATTATATTTGTAATACACAATGAATCAGATGTTATATGATGAAATTATTTAATGATTTTTGTAGATTTAGAATTTTAAACAGAGAAATCTAATCCGTTTCATTTTCTTTACTTCTAATTTCAGTAAGAAAGTTTACTTTTAGTACATCATACAAAGAATGTCTGCTCACTAAAATAGAAGCAATAGAAGAGACCATCCCTGCCAACATTAAGTGAAAAATTAAAGAATGTCTGTCAGTCATTTCTAAAACAATGATTGCTGAAGTAAATGGAGCTCTGGTGATTCCTGTTAAAAAAGCGACCATCCCAGCAAGAATCACAACATTCGTTTCATTTGGTGTTAAACGAATTGCTCCAGAAATTACCGATCCTATACTTGCACCAGCCGTTAAAGCCGGAGCGAAAATTCCACCTGCGCCGCCGGAAGTGAAAGATAGGGCAGGACCCAACATTCTCAAAATAGGAACATACCAATCTTCATGCTTATCCTGAGTGAAAAGGACACGTTCCATGATTTCTTTTCCAGAACCTAAAACTTCTCGGCTGATAAAAAAAGAGATACAAGCGATTATTAAAGCAGAACCAGTAAGAAATAGAACATTGGCTTTATCTGTTTTCAATTTTCTCTTTTTCCAGTCATTCATTTTGAGCATGGTTACCGAAAGCTGACTTGCCAAAATTCCTGCAACTCCACCCACCAAAATAATGGGAAACATCACCATTAATGAAACATCATTCGTTTTAGGGTATCCTAAATATAAATAAGAGCCTGCTAAGGTCTGTGCTGTTAAACCCGCAATAATAACTGCCGTGAAAAGTGCTGTTTTAAAGTAATTGATATGCGTTTTTGAAAGCTCCTCCACTGCAAATACAATTCCTCCAAGAGGTGTGTTGAAAGCAGCTGCCAATCCGGCTGCGGCTCCAGTCATAATCATGTTTTTCTTTGAGATTTTTGGCCACCATTCCGGAAGATATTCATTTACTTTCCTAAAAATCGAACCAGCAATTTGAATAGTTGGTCCTTCACGACCGACTGCGCCGCCACCAATAACTAATACAACAGATGAAATTATTTTAAAAACAATAATTTTTAAGCTTAAGAGACTTCGTATTTTTTTATGTTCCTTCGGATTTGCCAATTCTACAGCTGCCATCACCTGTGGAATTCCACTGCCTTTTGCGTAAGGTGCAAATTCTTTTACCAGCCACCACGAAAGCACAAAACCTGCCGGAGCAATAACGAAAATCATCCAATCATGCCAGTTGAGAATGAAGTGTAATAAATTTTCACCCCAAGCAAATATTTTCGCATACATTACTGCAAAAAAGCCCGTAATCACCGAACCAATCCAAAAGGGAATAGCTTGAAGCAAATTGTGTTTCAGCTGTTCGTTTCGGATGTTGTCGAAAGATTTTTTGAGACCTTTGCGAATCGATGACAAAATTTTACGCATAACTCAAAAATAGATTAATTTTTATTAAAATGAAAAATTAAATATGAAATTTCATTCAAAAATTTAGGAATTAATAATATTTAAATAAAAAAATAAGACAAAAAAACCTCCGAAAAAATTCGAAGGTTATATTTAAAATAATTGGCAATTACTCATCACCAACTACACATTACTTATATTTCAGTGTTCAAATCCCAGTTTTGAAGGTAATCATGAACATGCTTCAACATCATTCCACCTAGAGAACCGTCTACCACTCTGTGATCATAAGAGTGAGACATGAACATCAACTGACGGATAGCGATTACATCACCATCCTTAGTTTCAAGAACTGCAGGTTTTTTAACGATAGCTCCAATTGCCATAATTGCAACCTGAGGCTGAGGAATAATAGGTGTTCCCATTAAATTTCCGAAGCTTCCTACATTAGAAATCGTGTATGTAGCGCCTTGAGTATCTTCTGGTCTTAATTTTTTGTTTCTTGCTCTGTAAGCTAAATCGTTGATCGCTTTTGCTAAGCCAGAAAGTGATAATTGATCCGCATTTTTAATTACAGGAACGATAAGGTTTCCGTCTGGTAAAGCAGTTGCCATACCGATGTTGATATTTTTCTTCTTGATGATATTGTCACCATTGATAGAAACGTTGATCATCGGGAAATCCTGAATTGCTTTCACAATAGCTTTCACGAAAATTGGCATGAAAGTCAATTTTTCACCTTCACGTTTTTCGAACATATCTTTGTTTTTTGCTCTCCATTTTACAACGTTGGTTACGTCAGTTTCGATAAAAGAAGTAACGTGTGGAGCAATATGTTTTGCTTTCACCATGTTTTCAGCGATGATTTTTCTCATTCTGTCCATAGGAATGATTTCGTCACCTGCAGCTACAGAAATTGTAGAAGCCGGAGCTGAAGTTACTGCTGGTGGAGTAGAAGCTGCCTGAACCGGAACCGCTTGTTGCTGAACTGCTTGTTGTGGCTGATTTCCTCTGTTGGAAACGTGTGCTAGAATATCTTCTTTGGTAATTCTTCCTTCTAAACCGCTTCCTTTGATCGTTTTTAATTCAGATTCAGAAATATTTTCCTGTTGAGCGATAGATTTTACTAGTGGAGATAAATAAAGGTCTCCCGAAAATTCTACGTGAGAAGTAGCTGTTGGATTCAAAGGCTCTTCGATTGCTTTAATGGTTTCTGCATCAGGAGCTGAAGTTTCAGTTTTTACTTCTTCAGAAGCTGTACTTCCGCCTTCTCCTTCAATCTCTAAAATAGCGATGGCTTCACCTACTTTTGCAACTTCGTCTTTTTGTTTAAGGATCTTTATGATTTTCCCCGAAACCGGTGTTGGTACATCCGAATCTACCTTGTCTGTTGCAATTTCTACTACCGAATCATCTTCTTTTACCTGATCGCCTTCATTGAATAACCAAGTGATCACCGTAGCTTCCATCACGCCTTCACCCATAGAAGGAAGCAATAATTTGTATTCTGCCATTTTCTAATTTTAGATTTTGACAAATATATAAAAAAAATCGGTTTTTTTATGAAATAGATAATTTTAGAAAAATTCGATGTAAATATTTTCTCCGACGTTTAATCCGAAAAGGGTTTTGGCACCGTTCTTTTTACTGCCTTTATAAATGGTCAATTCAAGCTGTTGGCTGTCGTTAAAAATTGCTGCAGATTGCCCGTGGTATTCGGTTTCTCTGTCCCAATCGGATACAACTTCGGTGTGGCTTGAGTATATTTTCGATAAACTCAAATTTCTGAACTTTATAGTGAATTTTTCGAAACCTTTCGCTAAAGTTTCAAAGAATTCCTGACTGATATTTGATATTATGTTTCCGAAATTGTCAATGTACATTACTTCCCCAATAATCATCTTTTCGGGCTCATTATAGACCGGTTTTGGAAATAAAAGCTGTTTTGTGGTCTCAATTTTTCTTCCGATTACTTCCGGAAGTCCGCCGTTTGCCAAATGTACCGCAACAGGAACGAAAACATCAGTCGAAGTGAAATTGACTACGTCATCAAATCTGTTGTTGAGTGTAATTTCGTAAATCGCTTCAGGTTTAATATCAAAAAAAATCAAACTAAGCAATCCGTTGTCTGCCGCAAGAAAATAAGATCCGTCGGCTTTGTATAAAATATTTTTTCTCGATTTATGAAAAAAGCTGTCAACTGCTAAAATGTGAATCGTGCCTTTTGGGAAATAACGGTACGCATTTCTTACAATATAAGAGGTCTGAATAAGGTTATATGCCTGAATATCATGACTGATATCGATACTGTTGACTTCAGGATTCAAAGACAGAATTTTCCCTTTCATAGCCGAAACTCTGTAATCTAAACGTCCGAAATCTGAGGTGAGGGTAATGATTGACATGAATAAATCTGATAGAAGTGCAAATTTATCTAAAATAAAAGGAAAGAAATAAATAATGTGGATAAGAATTTGATTTAAATCTGAAAAAAAACTTTTAAATTTAAAAATCTAAACAATAAAAAAATTTGCATGTTTGAATTAACGTACGATCTTGAAGGTATTGATGCAAAAAACTTTTACGGAGTTAATAACCAATATTTCAATTTAATAAAATCCAGCTTTCCAACCCTTAAAATTACCGGAAGAGACCATCACATCTTTGCGATGGGTAATCAGGAAGCTCTTGATATATTTAAACAAAAACTAGACGATATCACTTCGTTCATTTCTAAAAACAATTCTATCGGACTTAAAGACGTTGAAAATTTCCTTAATCTGAAAGACGAAACTGAGAAGCATTTTGTGTTTGATCAGGATATTATCGTGAAAGGAGTTAATGGAAAAATTATCAAAGCAAAAACTACCAACCTTAAAAAACTCGTGAAAGAAACTGAGAAAAAAGACATGGTTTTCGCTATTGGTCCTGCAGGAACGGGTAAAACGTATACTAGTGTTGCTTTGGCTGCAAGAGCTTTGAGAGACAAAGAAGTCAAAAGAATTGTATTGACAAGACCTGCCGTAGAAGCAGGGGAGAGCCTTGGGTTTTTACCGGGAGATTTGAAAGAAAAATTAGATCCTTATTTACAGCCTCTATATGATGCGCTTCGAGATATGATTCCACATGAAAAACTGGAAGGTTTTATAGAAAAGAAGATCATCGAAGTTGCTCCACTTGCATTTATGAGAGGGCGAACGTTGGATGATGCCTTTGTAATCCTAGATGAAGCACAGAATACAACCCACGCTCAGATGAAAATGTTTCTGACGAGAATGGGGATGAATGCTAAATTTATCATCACAGGAGATCCTACACAGATTGATTTGCCTCCAAAACAACATTCGGGTTTAAAAGAAGCCATGCGGATTTTGAAAGATGTGAAAGAGATTGGTTTTGTGTATTTAACGGAAGAAGACGTGGTACGTCATCCGGTGGTGAAAAAAATCATTTTGGCCTACAACGAAGAAGATAAGAAAACCAGAGAATAACATAATCAGTAATTTTTTTTCATAAAAGTTTAAAAATATTTGGTGAATCTATAAAAAGTGATATATTTGGATTCTTAAAATTTGTTAAAAATATAAACTATGAAAAAATTATTATTGGTTGCTTCTGTCGTTTTGATGGGAGGTATTACAAAAGCTCAAGAAGTGAGATTTGGAGCTAAAGCAGGTTATTCGTTATCAATGTTAAAAGCTGAAGGAGAAGGAGAATCATATAAATTTGATTCAAAATCTACTTTTTATGCTGGTGGTTTAGTTGAGTATAAATTCAACGATAAATTTGGTATACAGGGTGAAGTACTTTATTCTCCAATTGGAGGCAAGCAGGAAGAATCTGTTTCTTACACTGAAATGGGAATTACGGTAACAGGAAGTCAAAAATCAGATTGGAAATTTGGCACTGTGCAAATACCTGTAAGTGCTAAGTATTTTGCTACAGAAAATTTGGCTTTTGGATTAGGTCTTAATGTAGGAATTGTTACATCAGCAAAGGTAGAAGTAAGTGCAACATTATCAGGATCTGGTATGGGTGAATCATTTTCAGAATCTACAAGTACAACTGAAGATGTAAAAAGTGAGATTAACACTTTAAACTTAGCGCCTTTTGTTGGAGCTGAATACACATTAGAAAATGGATTATTTTTTGATGCTAGATATAACTTAGGCGTGTCAAATCTTATTAAAAATCCAGAAGGAAATGAAACATTGAAAAACAGCTTCTTACAAGTTGGTGTAGGTTTTAAATTCGGAGGAAACTAAGGGTTGAAAGTCAATTAAATAGAATAGAGCAGGGCAAATTTGTCCTGTTTTTTTTGTTATGTGGTACCTGTCGGCACTTGTTTTGATATAAGATGAATTATTAAGTTAATAACAAATTTTAAATAAGTAAAAATGAAAAAATTATTATTACTAGGTGCATTCGCATTGTTTGGAGGACTCGCAAATGCTCAGTCAGGTTTTAAATTGGGAGGTCATATTGGTGCTCCTGTAGGTGATGCGGCAGATTATGCTTCATTCACTTTGGGTGTAGACGCTGCATATATGTGGAACATTATGAAAGGTTTGGATGTAGGTGTTGCTTCTGGATATTCTCATTTTTTCGGAAAAGACAGGTGGGATGACTTTGGATTTATCCCTTTGGCTGCGTCAGGTAAATACAGATTCAATGGATTACCGCTTTTTGTTGGGCTTGATCTAGGAGGAGCGATTTCTACTAAAGATGGAGTAGACAGTGGTTTATATGTATATCCAAAAGTAGGATTTCAGTTACCTAAGGCAGAGCTTTATTTGGGTTACCAAAATATAGGCAGTGAAAGAAGAGACTTTGACAGAGATAGAAGAATAGATTCTAATTTTGGTGCCATCAATTTAGGCGTTAACTTCTTTTTAAAGTGAAAATATTAAAAATATAGGTCATATTAAACTCCAATTGAAAAATTGGAGTTTTTTATTTGTTATCATTGAATTAAAGTTATTTAAATCTCATTACTGCGAGTTTAATTCGAAAAAGTCAATATCCATGGGTGATTTTTATCATGTTAACAAATTTTAATATTAAATTTTGTCATTATACATTTGCACCAAGAAAGTATAAAATTATTCAAAATGAAAAAATTATTAATTGCAAGTGCTGTTGCACTTTTCGGTTTATCAAACGCTCAGATCGCTAAAGGAACTGTATATTTGTCAGGATCTGTTGGTTATTCTCAAGAAGAAACTAACAACGGAAACACAAAATCAGAAAACTTTAACGTACTTCCTACAGCTGGATTTTTCGTAGCACCAAACTTAGCAGTAGGTTTAGGAATTGGTTTCCAAACTCAAAAGGATACTAATATTTCAACTACTACTACTCCTTTATCAACTACAGTAAACACTTTAGAAGAAAAATATCCTGCATTTGTTGTAGCTCCTTTCGTAAGAAAATACTGGACTTTATCTGATAAATTATATTTCTTCGGTCAGTTAGCTGTACCAATGCAATTCGGAAAAGCTGAAGTTGAAAATTCTTCTGTAACTACTACTGCAACTACTACTTCTACTTCTTCTATTTCTTCAGAAGCTAAGTATACTTCTGTTGGTGTAACTGTAAAACCAGGTTTAGATTATTTCTTAAACAAAAACTGGACTATTGAAGCTACAATTGGAGAATTCGGTTACAATAACTTTAAGCCAAAAGGTGGTGATGCTACAAACAACTATAGCTTCGGTTTAAACCTTGCTAACGTAGGTATCGGTGTTAAATATGTATTTGCTAAGTAATTAGACAATCATTTAATTGATATAAATCCTGAGATTTTTCTCAGGATTTTTTTTGTTTTGAACTGGAATTATTTATCAAAATTTTAAATAAAATAGTCATAAAGCTCAATCTAACAGACGCCATAGAGTTAATATTAGAATAGTTATCAGTCTGAGCTTGTCGAAAACTTTTGATAGTATTTAGAATTAAATATTATTAAGCATAAAAAAACTCCCAGAAAAAATTCTGAGAGTTGTATATTTTTAAAATTCTTTAATTATTTCCCGAACATTCCGCCCATTCCTGGCATATTTGGCATTTTGCTCATCATCTGCATCATTTGTTTTCCTTGCGGTCCCTGCATCATTTTCATCATTTTCCCCATTTGGTCAAACTGTTTCATCAATGCGTTTACATCTTCGATTTTTCTTCCTGCACCTTTAGCAATTCTGTTTTTTCTCTGCGTATTGATGATAGAAGGTCTTCTTCTTTCGTCAGGAGTCATAGAATGAATAATCGCTTCGATATGTTTGAATGCATCATCGCTAATCTCAACGTCTTTAATGGCTTTTCCAACTCCCGGAATCATTCCCATCAAGTCTTTCATGTTACCCATTTTCTTGATCTGGTTGATTTGCTTTAAGAAATCATCAAAACCAAATTCGTTTTTAGCGATTTTCTTGTGAAGTTTTTTTGCTTCCTCTTCGTCAAATTGTTCCTGAGCTCTTTCTACCAAGGAAACAACGTCTCCCATTCCCAAGATTCTGTCTGCCATCCTTTCTGGGTAGAAAAGATCTAAAGCTTCCATTTTTTCTCCGGTAGAGATAAATTTGATTGGTTTTTCAACTACTGAACGAATCGTAAGAGCAGCTCCACCACGAGTGTCACCATCTAATTTGGTTAAAACAACTCCGTCAAAATTTAAAGCATCATTAAATGCTTTCGCTGTGTTCACAGCATCCTGACCAGTCATTGAGTCAACCACGAATAGAGTTTCGTTTGGTTTAATGAAATAATGAACAGATTTAATTTCGTTCATCATCTGCTCGTCAATCGCCAAACGACCTGCTGTATCGACGATTACTACATCGTGACCGTTAGATTTAGCAAAACTGATTGCATTTTCAGCAATAGTAGAAGGATTTGTAGCACCTTCTTCTGTATAAACCGGAACTCCGATTTGTCCGCCAAGAACTTTCAACTGATCAATTGCAGCCGGACGGTAAACATCACAGGCAACCAACAAAGGTTTTTTAGATCTTTTTGTTTTTAAATAATTAGCAAGCTTCCCAGAAAAAGTAGTTTTACCAGAACCCTGAAGACCTGCGATAAGGATTACAGAAGGTTTTCCTGAAAGATTAATTCCTTCCTGAGATCCACCCATCAAACCTACCAATTCATCATGAACAATTTTTGTCATCAATTGTCCGGGAGTAAGCGAAGTAAGAACGTTTTCTCCTAAAGCTTTATCCTGAACTCTTTTGGTTAAATCTTTCGCAACTTTATAGTTAACATCGGCATCTACCAATGCTCTACGAATCTCTTTTACGGTTTCCGCAACGTTGATTTCGGTAATTTTTCCACGTCCGGAAAGATTGTGAAGTGCTTTGTCTAATTTATCCTGTAAACTATTGAACATATTAATTGTAAATTATAGATTGCAAAAATAAGGAATTTCAGTCAGCTATAAAAGGGCTATTGAATGTTTTTGGTTTGCAATATTTTAACTGATTTTTAGAATCATAACTTCTCTGCTAAAGTGTTTCTTTTACTGAATACTCGTCACAAGCAAATTTCTCGCTGCTTTCTCACTACATTTTTGATATTTTGAATAAGCTTTTGCGGCTCTTGTTCGGATTTGTTCATTAGATTCGTTTAATACATAACCTGAAATCGCATCGTGCAAAGTGTATGCTTCAGGGCTCATCAATCCGGTCGTCCAAACTATCGGATTGACGTTGGCTTTTGCTAAATGGGGTGAAAAATACTTTTTACTATAACATGCCAGAATAATCACATCACGCTTTTGCTGATCGGTATTTTCGAAGGTTTCATTTAATTGGAAATCCATCAAACCATCATGGCCGACGTAAGCCAATAATTTTGAATTCCCGCCGATTCCGATGGTAGTTTTACCTGCATTTAAAGTGTCTTTATTTCTCCCATTGCTGCTGTTTAGAAAATCAATAGTGGATTCTTTAATGAATTTTCCGTCGTAAGCATCTGCAACCAAGTAATAATTTTTGGTGACATGTTTAAAAATAATTCTTTCTAATTTTTCAGATTTTAATTTTCTAATTTCTATAAATTTCCATTCTCTACTCTTTTTAAAATAAGAACGCACTCCGAAAGCGCATCCCCAATACAAATTATTGTCGGGATCTTGTCCGTTTCCTATTTTTTCATGCACAGGAACGATTCCCTGATATTTGTTGTCGCATAATGCCACAAAAATATGAATGGTCTTTGCATCAGACGTAAACGGGATTCCTTGCTTTTCTTCCAAATTATTTTTAGCAATTTTAGATTTTTTTTGAATTTTATCATTACTGCAAGACAATAATAAAAAGTACAAAATAAATATGGGAAAGTGAAGGAGTTTCATGGTTTTGATGTGTGATTTAAATTATTGAATATTTTCAAATTAATAATAAATTTCATTTTTTACATTCGGGAATTTGAAAGTATAATCACCGGGAGAAAAACTATCCATTTTTGGCTGAGTTATTTTTTTATTTGCTTTTTGAGACTGAACAACTTTATTCTCACCATTTTCACAGTTTTCGACTGTTTTTTTATAAGTAGCATCACCTGTGCTGATGTTATAGTCGAAGCTTACCCAATAATCACATGGCGCACCAAAACCTGATGAGGCACCAATAAGATACCAATCACCATTCTGAAAACGATAACGATGCGTGTATTCCCATTTGTCTCTGCTTCCTCCGAAATGCTTGATGACAATGCTTTTCTTAGAAATAGAAATTCCGTTGAAAGGATTTCCCATCATTCCACCACTTTGTGAAGATAGTAATGGAGCCGAAGTCTGGTGCAGAATTTTCCATTTTCCATTTTGTTTTTTATAGATGGCAAGTACCTGTTCTGCATCTCCGTGATCGATATTTGGCATTTCGTATACGGCTGCAGCTTCATCGTTTTCATCTTCATCCAGATTTCCGTAGGCGATTTTCTTTAGTTCCCAATATTTTGGTGTAAAGTTTTTAAGGTCAGCAGATTCTTTTAACGTGATTTCTGCGTCGTAAGATTCATTATCAATAGCGCGTTTTTTCTCATCTAAATAAGAGCTATTCTTTTTAGCGATTTTTGTAATATTTGTTCTTATTTGGTTGATGATATCAGGCATTCTCGGAAGTTCATGATTCTGTTGCTGAGTATTTTCTGTGTAATATTCAATTTCACGAATTTCAATTGTGCTTAGTTTTTTCTTTCCAATAACTCCTTTAGTTGCTTCGCTGTTAAATCCTTTTTTGGTAGTCCAATTTCCTTCTTTGTCATATTTGTACTCGTATTCTTCGATGCTTCCGACAGATCCGTCGTAATATTTTGTTTGCTCAAAAGTTTTATTTCCGTATTGATCATATTGAGTATGTTTTTTTGAAGCTATTTCGGTTCCACGAAGTTGGTAATCAGATTCTATACTTTCTGTATAATCGTCGTTATAGCTGAATTCGGTTTTATTTTCCAAACCGTCTTTATCATACCAGATTTCTGAAATGAGGTGATCTTTTTTATCATATTTATAATATACTTTTCTGCCTTCAACTACATAACCGTCTACTTCATAAAGTTTGTAAATTCCATTCAATAAAGACAGCTTTTGAATTTTAGATTGATATAGCGGATTAATCTTTATTAAGTTTTTTTGATTGAAAATATAGATGTTGTCAGGACTTGAGATGCTGTCGGAACCAATTTCCGAAATGATGATCTTTTTTTGTGTCGCAGAATCTTCCGTTTTGTATGTTGTATAATTATTTAAAATTGTTTTGGTCTTATTTGTTTCAATTTCAACTTCTTCAGAAATAATCTGTTCATCATTATAAAAGTACCATCTCGAATATTGTGATGTTCCGTATTCTCTGTCGTATTGGTTTTCTTTTAAAATTAAATTCCCCGAAGATTTATTATAATAATACTTTGCTGTAGAAGAATAATTTCCTGAAATTTCTTTACGAAAACTTCTTCTGCCATCTTTTCTGTAAATCGTGTGATCTTTTAAATGCAACGTTTTTCCTTCGAATATTTTGTCATGTTCTCCTTTTTTGCCACTCTCATCAGACGTGTAATTTTTTATGGAATAAACTTTTCCTCTGAAGAGAACCTGGTCTTCTGACGATTCTGCGAATCCATTGATGTCAAGATTTTCGTTGATTAATTTGCTCGAAATATTTTGTTGCGAGCACATCGATGTGCTTAGAATAATTAAATATAATTGTAGGAATAATTTCATCATATTATTATGCTGTGATATTTCTATCAAATATATTTAAAAACGTTTAGATGTTGATTAAATTTACAAGACTTAGTGATATATTTAATTGTCAGTTTTTTAGAAATGTTATATTTAATATATTTATTCAAAATATAAAATGAGTTTGATCAACAATAAAAGTTTTCAGATAACGACTCAATTTTTCTTCGTTTTCTCTTTATTAATGATTGCTTTCAGCATTGCTGATGCTTTACTTCGAGATTTTGAAATCATTGAAATTACATTGACTTATCATCTCGTTTGGTTATGTGTGATATTGATAGGACTTCTGTTGTTAGCAATTTCAAAAAAATGGAAGAGTTTTTTCCTAATTCTATTTCTCGCAATTGGCAATTTTGTATTTGTAATTTATGTTATTTTATCAGAGCCAATAAGCAGCGAAGAACCCATTAAAAATAGCAACTATCTCTTGAGTGCAACTTCGCATCAATATAAAATACTAAAACAAAATTGTTGCTACAAAAAAGTAATTGCAGAAAAACCATCCGGAATTTTCTTTACGCCCGATATGAAAACCGGTTCAGTGGCATACTTTGATGTAAAGTTAATTTCAGAAAGTCCAGAAATGTTCATTTTAGAAATTGAAACTTCAGGGAAAAAGCAAATAGTAATAGATACTTTAAATAAAATAAAAAAATAACATTATATTTTTTAGACTTAAAAACACATCAAAAGTGGATATTGTAGTTTAATATTTCCGAAAAAGATTATTTTTGCAAAAAACAAAAAAGTAGACTTCGTTTTTTAGATATTAAAAACGAAAATAAAATCCGCACATGAAATCTAATCCAAACATTCTTGTTGTTATAATTTTCTTTTTAACATTTTTGATTCATTTTTCTTTGTGGAAATTTGTTTTTCATCTTGACGAAATTATTATCATTAAATTTTATCTTTTCCTCAGCGTAATGTTTATGATGATGATTACGATGATTATTTTAATTAATAGAGTAGTACCCGAATTTTTGGGCTTGGCCGTTATCGGTTTAATCCTTTTAAAATTTGGTTTAATGTATCTTATAAAGAATAAGCTTCATTTTGAAACAATTCCGGGCTATAAATTCCATTTTGTGATACCTTATTTTGTATTAACGGCTCTGCTTACGTATTATGCAATTCGGTTGATTAATCATGACAAAAAACAGTAAAAATATTTATTGAAACTAGAAAAAAAAATCTATTTTTGCACAACGAAAAAAACCTATCAATGTTAAAGAAATTTGCAGTTTTATTCTACAGTATTTTTATGTTAAGTCTAGTGTCTGCTCAGCATGGTGAGGCTACTGCTGTAGAGACTCCGGGTCAAGAGCTTTCAGAAAAAGACAAAGTAAGTAAAGAAAACAAAGAGTTCATCGATCATCACTTATTAGATGCTCACGATTTTACATTGATGGTTGACAAGGACGGTCATCACATTGGTTTTCCTCTTCCTGTTATTTTTTACGATAACGGAATCCACTCTTTCATGAGTAACAAAGAAGGTTTCATGCACGGTGATGTTGTAGAAAGCAACGGTTCTTATTATAAGCTTCACCACGAGAAAATCTATAAGACAGATGCAGCTGGTACTTTAACTGAAGATGATCATGGTCACCCAACAAACGAAAAGCCAATTGATTTATCTATTACCAAAAGTGTATTGATGATTCTTTTAGTATCTATCTTTATGTTAGTGTTATTTGGTGGGATGGCAAAATCTTACAAAAAATCAGAAATACCTACTGGTGCTGCAAGATTCTTAGAGCCATTGGTGATTTTCGTAAGAGACGAAGTTGCAATTCCAAATATTGGTCACAAGTACAAAAGATTTATGGGATATCTTTTAACGGTATTCTTCTTTATATTATTCTTAAACGTTTTAGGATTAATGCCTTTCGGAATTAATGTTACAGGTAATATTACTATGACATTCTTCTTAGCAATCCTTACTTATTTAATCACAACATTTTCTGCAAACAAAGATTACTGGAAACACATCTTTTGGATGCCGGGAGTTCCTGTACCAATGAAATTGATTATGTTGCCAATTGAATTATTAGGAACGATCACTAAACCATTTGCATTGATGATTCGTCTTTTTGCAAACATGACTGCAGGACACATCGTTGTAATGAGTTTGATTGGTTTAATTTACGTATTTAAAAATGTTATCGCCGGAGTTGCTTTCCCTTTCCTTACATTAGTAATTTACTTATTGGAAGTATTGGTGGCATTCTTACAGGCATATATTTTCACGATGTTGTCAGCGCTGTTTATCGGTATGGCTGTTCAGGATCATGATCATGAGCACGCTCATTAAGAAATAGAATTTAGTTTAAAACAATTTTTTAAAAATTATATATTATGGAAATTCCTAAAATTGTAGGTGCTGGTATCGTTGTACTAGGTGTTGGTATTGGTCTAGGTAAAATCGGAGCTGCTGCTCTTGAGGCTATCGCTAGACAACCAGAGCAGTCTGGAAAAATTCAAACAGCTATGCTTATCGCTGCTGCACTTGTAGAAGGTGTTGCGTTTGCTGCTCTATTTGCAGTAAACTAATCAAATTAGGCCATTCCCGTAACGGTTGGTTGCGGGACATGGTTTTTTTAAGAAATAGTAATAATTATTTATACATTATATAATGGAATTAATTCATCAGTTTTCATCAGGATTATTTATTATCCAAACGGTTATTTTTCTGGCGCTTTTGTTTTTGCTAGGTAAATTTGCTTGGAAGCCAATTCTTAAATCTATCAATGACAGAGAAACGTCTATCGTTGATGCTTTGAATCAAGCTAAATTGGCTAAAAAAGAAATGGAAGATCTTAAATCTGATAACGAAAGAATTATTCGTGAAGCTAAAATTGAAAGAGATTCTATCCTTAAAGAAGCTAGAGAAATTAAAGACAGAATTGTAGGTGAAGCTAAAGATGTTGCTAAAGCTGAAGGAGATAAAATGATCGAGGCTGCTAAGCAAACCATCCAGACTGAGAAAAATGCTGCAATGTCAGAAATCAGAACTCAGATTGGTGCTTTATCTGTAAATATTGCAGAATCTATCTTGCAGAAAAATTTAGAGAAAAGCGAAGCTCAGGACGAGTTGGTTCAAAATTATTTAAACAAATCTAATCTTAACTAAGAATGCTTACATCTAAAGTAGCTAAAAGATACGCACAAGGTTTGCTGGATTTCACAAACGAATCCGGACAGACTAATGCTGTATTTGCTGAAATGAAAGATGTTAAGAAACTGATGTCTGAATCTGAGGATTTGAACAAATTTTTCAAGACGCCTTACATCGATGCAAAAAAGAAAGAGGACGTTGCTAAAGAGATTTTTAAAGGTTTTTCACCCGTTTCTCAGAATTTGATTACTTTAGTGATCAGACATCGTCGTGAAAATCATTTGAAAAATATTGCTCAGGAATTCATCAATAAAGTTGAAGATATCAATGGAGTACAGAGAATTACTCTTACTACTGCGACTCAGCTTTCTAAAGAAAACGTTGACCAGATTTTAAAATCTACAGATTTAGTAAAAGCAGGTTCAAACTTTGACTTAAATCTTACCATCAATCCTGATATTTTAGGAGGATATATTTTAAGAGTAGGTGATCAGCAGATCGATGCATCTGTGAAATCTAAGCTTAATAATATCAAAAAAGATTTTCATTTAAATTAAGAAAAAAACAACCATATAATGGCAGAAATAAATCCGGCAGAAGTATCTGCGATCTTAAAACAACAGTTGGCCAACTTCGACACTCAATCTAATGTTGAGGAAGTAGGTACAGTTTTGACCATCGGTGATGGTATTGCTCGTGTTTACGGGTTAGAAAATGTACAGTACGGTGAGTTGGTAAAATTTGCTAGCGATGTAGAAGGTATCGTACTAAACTTAGAAGAAGACAACGTAGGTGTGGCTCTTTTAGGTGAAAGTAAATTGGTAAGAGAAGGAGATACAGTAAGAAGAACAAACAGAATCTCTTCTATCAAAGTAGGAGAAGGTATGTTAGGTAGAGTAGTTGATACTCTTGGTAATCCAATCGATGGTAAAGGACCTATCGCAGGTGAATTGTACGAAATGCCATTGGAAAGAAAAGCTCCGGGGGTTATCTACAGACAGCCGGTAACAGAGCCTTTACAGACAGGTATCGTTGCGATTGACTCAATGATCCCAGTAGGAAGAGGTCAAAGAGAGTTGATCATTGGTGACAGACAGACAGGTAAAACTACTGTTGCGATTGATACAATCATCAACCAAAAAGAATTTTTTGATGCTGGTAATCCAGTATATTGTATATATGTTGCCATCGGGCAGAAAGCTTCTACAGTTGCTCAGATTGTAAAAACTTTATCTGATAAAGGTGCTTTAGCTTACACAGTAATTGTTGCTGCTAATGCTTCAGATCCGGTTCCTATGCAGGTTTATTCTGCAATGGCTGGTGCTTCTATCGGTGAGTTCTTCAGAGACACTGGTAGACCGGCGTTGATCATTTATGATGATTTATCTAAACAAGCGGTTGCTTACCGTGAGCTTTCTCTGCTATTGAGAAGACCACCGGGCCGTGAAGCTTACCCAGGAGACGTTTTCTATCTTCACTCAAGATTATTGGAAAGAGCTGCAAAAGTGATTGCTGATGATACTATTGCAAGCCAAATGAATGATTTACCTGAGTCTTTAAGACCAATCGTAAAAGGTGGCGGGTCATTAACCGCACTTCCAATTATCGAAACTCAGGCGGGTGACGTTTCTGCATACATCCCAACAAACGTAATCTCTATTACAGACGGACAGATTTTCTTGGAAACTGACTTGTTCAACTCAGGAGTTCGTCCAGCAATCAACGTAGGTATCTCGGTATCTAGAGTTGGAGGTAATGCTCAGATCAAATCAATGAAGAAAGTTTCTGGTACTCTTAAATTAGACCAGGCTCAGTATAAAGAATTGGAAGCGTTTGCTAAATTCGGTTCAGACCTTGATGCTTCTACTTTAGCGGTTATCTCTAAAGGAGAAAGAAACGTTGAGTTGTTGAAGCAGCCGGTAAACTCTCCACTTCCTGTAGATACTCAGGTGGCAATGATTTATGCTGGTACAGAGAACTTGATGAGAAACGTTCCTGTTAAAAAAGTAAAAGAATTCCAAGAAGAATATATCGCTTTCCTAAGATCTAAGCACCCAGAGACTATGGCTGCTATCAAAGCCGGGAAAATCGATAACGATATCACAGGTGTTCTTAAGCAGGCTGCTAATGATTTAGCTTCTAAATATAACTAAAATTAGTTGATGATTGTTGGTTGATAGTTGACAGAATTTTCTAAAACTAGCAGCCAACAACCGACAACCAACAACTAACCCAATATGGCAAACTTAAAAGAAATACGAGGAAGAATCAGTTCAATTTCATCTACGATGCAAATCACACGTGCTATGAAAATGGTTTCGGCAGCGAAACTAAAGAAAGCACAAGATGCCATCGTAATGTTGAGACCGTATTCTGAAAAATTGCAGGAAATTATCCAGAATGTAAATTCTAGCTCAGATCCTGATCAGGTTTCTATTTATGCTCAAAAAAGAGAAGTTAAAAAAGTACTTTTCATCGCTGTTACTTCAAACAGAGGTTTGGCTGGTGCATTTAACTCAAATATTGTGAAAGAACTGAATATTCAGTTTCAGAATAATTCTCAGTACGAAATTGAAGTTCTTACCATTGGTAAAAAAGCTTATGATGCGGTAAGAAGAAGCCGTACAGTGTTTTCAAACGAAAGCAGTGTTTTTGATAAGTTAAGTTTTGATGTAGTTTCAAACGTTACCGAAACGGTAATGAGCAACTATAGAGAAGGTAAATTTGATGAAGTGTATGTTATTTACAATAAGTTCGTTAATGCTGCCACTCAGGATGTGATTACAGAAAAAGTTCTTCCAATCACAATGGCAGAAGTTGATGCTAAAGAGGCTCAGGTAGAAACAGATTATATTTTCGAACCAAATAAAGCTGAAATTTTAGATAATTTGATTCCAAAATCTATTAAGACTCAGGTTTTCAAAGCAGTGTTAGATTCAGTAGCTTCAGAGCACGGTGCCAGAATGACAGCGATGCACAAAGCAACAGACAACGCACAGGAGTTGAAGAATGATTTGGTGATCTTCTACAACAAAGCAAGACAGGCTGCCATTACAAACGAAATCTTAGAAATCGTTTCAGGAGCAGAAGCTTTGAAAAATTCGTAAGAATATATTCATAAAATATTAAAGCATCGATATCTTCGATGCTTTTTTTGTTAGTTTTATTTTATATATCTTTGTACAATAAATTATAATTTCTAAATGGACTCTGACATAGTCAGGCTTTTACTAGCCTTGTTTCTTGTTTTATTAAATGGCTTTTTCGTAGCCGCAGAATTTTCAATTGTTAAAGTTCGTTATTCCCAAATTCAGATAAAAGCTGCCGAAGGCGATTCGATGGCTAAACAAGCTGAGCATATTATCAAACATCTTGATGAGTATCTATCTGCCACGCAGTTGGGGATTACATTAGCTTCACTAGCTTTAGGTTGGGTAGGAGAAAGTGCAATGCACCATGTGATTGATAATCTGTTCCATTCACTCAATATTAATTTTAGTGAATCTACGGTTACTACAATTTCGGTGGTGATTAGTTTCCTGATTATCACGGTAATGCATATTGTTTTTGGTGAATTAATTCCTAAATCTATTGCGATCAGAAAAGCAGAAGCTACAACGATGGCAACTGCAGTTCCGTTGAGAGTTTTTTATACGGTTTTCAAACCATTTATCTGGTTGATGAACCTGATGTCAAACGGAGTTTTAAGATTAATGAAAATTCATCCGGCTTCTGAACAGGAAATTCACTCAACAGAAGAACTTCAGCTTTTGGTTAAGCAATCTGCTGACAGTGGAGAAATTGAAGAAGAAAACTATGAAATCATTAAAAATGCATTTGATTTTACAGACCATTCTGCAAAACAAATCATGGTTCCGAGACAGAATATTACCTCAATTGATTTTGCGGATGATTTAAATGAAATCATTAATAAAATCATGGACAGCGGATATTCCAGAATTCCGGTCTACGAAAACTCAATTGATAATATTATTGGGGTCTTTTACACAAAAGAAATCATCAGAGAATTCGTTAAAAGAAAAGGAGTTTTGAGTCATGAAGATTTGAGCGAATTGATGCGGGAGTCTTTCTTTGTGGTTGGAAGCAAGAAAATTTCAGATTTATTGAAAATTTTCCAACAGAAAAAACAGCATTTAGCAATTGTAATTGATGAATTTGGTGGAACTGAAGGAATCATTACACTAGAAGATATTTTGGAAGAATTGGTAGGTGAAATTCAGGATGAAGAAGATGATGAAGAGAAATTGGTTGATAAAGTTGGTCCCAATACTTTTTGGGTAAAAGCAACTCAGCCTTTGGATGAAATTAACGAATCTTTACCTAAAAAACTGACCGTTTCTGAAGAAAGTGAGTACAATACTTTGGCCGGATTTATTCTGCACGCCTTAGAAGATATCCCTGAAGAAAATCAGGAATTTGATTTGGAAAATTATCATTTCAAGATCTTAAAAATGAATAATAAGAGCGTTGAAATGGTAGAATTGATTTATAATGAACCTAATATCGTTGATGATATTTTAGACAAATTAGGAGAAGATTAAAATTTTTAGACAATGATTTTTTATAATAGCATAAAAGATTACGAAAATCCAAAACGTCAGTACGAAGAAGAAGTTCTGGTTTTGGATGAAACAGATGAAGTGTACAAATTAATTTTGCATAACGATGACATTCATACTTTTGATGATGTTATCGAAGCATTAATAGAAATTTGCAAACATGACCTCATACAAGCTGAACAGTGTACAATGCTCGTACATTACAAAGGTAAATGCACAGTGAAAACAGGCTCTATGGATGTTTTGAAACCCATGCACGAAAAATTAATTTCAAGAAGCTTAACAAGCGAAATCGTATAATACGAACTCCGGCAATCGTCGGAGTTTATTGTTTTTGGTGGAGAGTTTAAACAAAAAATCATATTGAATAAAATTTATTTCAATTAAAAAAACATCAGGCTTCTGACTTCAAACTTCCATCTTAAATAGTATATTTGTACAAACTATATTAAAAATGCTTGTAATAGGAATTGCGGGAGGAACAGGATCCGGCAAAACTACAGTTGTTGATAAGATTATTCAGCAGCTTGACATCGAAGGGATGAATATTTTGTCTCAGGACAATTATTACCACGATAATCACAATCTTACATTGACGGAAAGAGAAGCGTTAAACTACGATCATCCCAAGTCAATAGATTTTGAACTGATGCTGAAACATGTAAAAGCATTAAAAAATAACGAATCGATTGAGCAACCTGTTTACAGTTTTGTTACGCATTCAAGAACCGGAGATCACGTTACCGTTGAACCGAAAAATGTATTGGTTGTAGAAGGGATTTTGGTTTTAACGAACAAAGAATTATTGAAAGAATTTGATCTAAAAGTCTTTGTACATGCAGATTCTGACGAAAGATTGATCAGAAGGATAAGAAGAGATACACAGGAAAGAGGAAGAGATCTGAATGAGGTTTTACACCGTTATCAGACGACTTTGAAGCCGATGCATCAGGAATTTATTGAGCCATCAAAAAACGATGCCGATTTAATTATTCCAAACATGAAGCAAAATTCTGTTGCAATCGATTTTTTAACGACCGTTATTAAAAATTCACTGAGAAAACACTAGAAAAAATGGCTGAGAAAGAATTAATTAAAGACATTCAACCCAAATCTGAAACCATCAGATTTCTTCAGCATTATATTTTGAACAAATATGTCATTGCCATCTGCTTATTTTTGGTCTGGATGGTCTTCTTCGACAAAACTTCGTTTTTGGTAATCAATGAGTTAAACGGAGAAATCAATAAATACGAAGAGCAGCTCGATTATTATAAAACAGAATATGATAAGAATGATAAATTCTACAAAAAACTGATGAATAATAAGTCTGAGAAAGAAAAATACGCCAGAGAAAATTATTTCATGAAAAAACCTAATGAAGAAATTTTTATTTTAGTTGTTGATAGCACAAATATCGCCAAGAAATAATATTTTTAGTGAATGTTCAAATGTCAATTTCGCTCGCAAGTGAATTTGAAATTGACAAGTAATGCGAATTGACCTTTCACAATCTACCAATTCATACCCCTCATTTATGTCAAATATAGAAACCTTTTCCAATTGGGAAAATCTTGTTAAAAAACAGCTTAAAACGGAAGATATTTACACGATTCTGAAAAAAGAAAATTTAGAAGGAATTGATGTGAAACCTTTTTATGATTCTGTTGAAAAACCTTTGATCAATCTTCCGAAAGTGGAAGAAAGCACCCATTTGGTAGCAACGTATCACGAAACTTTAGAAGATGATGTTTTTGCATTTTTGCTAAATGAAAATGTTGAAAATTTGATAGAGAAAACCATTTTTATCAACAATAAAGCTTTGGCTGAACACATCAGTCCACAAGATGAAGACCAATATTTTTCGTTGATTGACGTTTTTGATGAAAACAATGCGGAAATTGATGATCAGTTGGTCAAAGAATTATTGGCAAAAAGTTTTAAAAGAAATATTTGTGTAGATGTTTCACTTCACCAAAATGCGGGTGCATCTATCGTTCAGCAGTTGGGGATTGCTTTGGCAAAAACAAAAGAACTGGTGGAAGTTTATGGAGAAGAAATTTTAAATAAAATACTGTTCAGATTAGCGGTTGGAGGAAATTATTTCTTTGAAATAGCTAAAATCCGTGCTTTTAAATTGGTTTTTAATCAACTTTCAAAAGAATATGGCTTAGATGATATTCCATACATTTTTGCGGAAACTTCACTAAGAAATAAGTCGGTTTCTGACAGCGAAAATAACTTGATTCGTTCAACTTTAGAACTGGCTTCGGCTATGATTGGTGGAGCAGATGCTGTTTTCAGTACCAATTATCAGATCGGAAATAATACCGAAAATTCGGAAGAAATTTCATTCAAGCAACAGATTGTTTTAGCATACGAAAGCATCATTAATGTTTTTGAAGACGCCTCAAATGGAAGTTATTACGTGGAAGATATTACGCAACAAATCGCTGAGAAATCTTGGCAGTTCTTTTTAGAAATTGAAGAAAACGGAGGTTATTTGGAATCTTTAAAACAAGAAATTCTTCAGAAAAAAATCTATAACCAGGCTGTTGAAGAGCAAAAGTGGGTTGAGGAAGGAAAAATAAAACTGATTGGAGTGAATTTATATCCAAAACTGGAGGTTAGAAAGACTGTTGCAGAGCTTTATAATACAAAAGAAATTAAAGCGGTTCGTTGGGCTGAAATGTTTGAGTGATTTGATTTGAATATCTGATGCCACGAATACACGAATATTTCTAGTAGGATTATCAATTTTTGAAAGGAGGTTATAGGTATGGATATTATTTATAAAGAAGAATCATATAAGATTATAGGAATTTGTATGGAGATTCATAATTTTCTTGGGCATGGATTTTCAGAAATAGTCTATAAAGATGCCTTGGAAATAGAATTAAGAAAGGCTGGTATTTTTTACGAAAGAGAAAAAGAATATGAAGTGGTCTACAAAGGTGTTGTCCTTCCACATAAATTTTATGCAGATTTTGTACTTTCAGAAAAGATTATTTTAGAAATAAAAGGTAAGAAAGAAATTATAGATGAAGATATCGCGCAGGCAATCAATTATCAAAGGTTTCTGAAAATAAATTAGCATTGATTATTAATTTTGGTGAATCAAAATTAAGTTATAAAAGAATTGTTTTATAATTAGTAAATAATTTAAAAGAATATTCGTGCATTCGTGGCATTCAAACAAAGAAATTCAAAATTACATCAATGCAAATCTAAATTCAGATCTGCATTCCCTATTATTAAAAAAATCACCGTTTCCTGATGTTTCTATGCAGGAAATCGTTCAGCAAATCAAAGGAAAACAGGTTGCTCAGAAAAAATTTCCGTTTCTACTGAAGGATGGAATTATTTTCCCGCCACAGCTCAGTTTAGAACAATCTTCATCAGATAAAACGGCAGTTTATAAATCGAAAATTTTAAAAGGAAAGAAGTTTATTGACCTTACGAGCGGTTTTGGGATAGATGCTTATTATCTTTCAGAAAACTTTGATGAAATTACTTTGGTCGAACAAAATCCTGAACTTTTAGAAATTGTAGAACATAATTGGAGTGTTTTAAATAAAAAAGCAAAATTTGTCAATCAAAAATTGGAGGATTTCCTTGGTGGAAATACTGAAAAATTTGATGTCATTTATCTCGATCCAGCCAGAAGAGGTCAGCAGAAAAACAAAGTTTTCTTGTTAGAAGATTTGTCGCCCAATATTCTTGAAATTCAGGATAAACTGCTATCGATTTCTAAGCAGGTTGTGATTAAGCTTTCGCCTTTGATTGATTTAAAATATCTCGTTTCTGTTTTAAAAAATATTTCCAAGATTGATATTGTTGCCGTAAAAAATGATGTGAAAGAGATTGTTGTTTTTTTAACGGCTGATATTTCAAAATCCATTCAATGTCATTGTATCAATCTTGAAAGTGGTGAATCTGACTTCCAATTTCAGTTTGGTGATGAAGAAAATGCCTACGCAGAATATGCTGAGCCAGAAAAATTTATTTATATTCCAAATAATACTTTATTAAAAGCCGGAATTTTCAATTTGATTTCCGAAAGATTTAGGCTTGAAAAATTACATCCAAATACTCATATTTATACTTCAAATACCAAAATTGAAAATTTTCCTGGAAGAATATTTGAAATGGAAGTAGTTGACGGAAAGCAGATTAAAAAGAAAGGGCAATTTAATATTATCTCTAAAAATTATCCGTTGAAACCAGAAGAAATTAAGAAAAAATATGGGTTGAAAGACGGTGGAAATGACTATCTTATTTTTACACAATCCAAAAAAGGAAAATTAATATTAAAATCAGTCTGAAAATGTTGCCGAAAAATGCAATATTTCTTACTTTTGGGCAATCAAAAAATTTTGGTACAGAATCGCAGTGCTTGTTACTCAAGAATATTGAGCTATTGCAGATGACCTTTTAAAGAAAATAAATAAATCATATGAAAAAATTAATTATATGTTTGGCTATCGCAACAGTAGCAGTAAGCTGTAAGAAAATTCAGGCTGGCGGAAACAAGAATACTTTGAAATTGGAAGAAGGTGTAGAAAGATATTCTGACGATCATCAAGGTGGTCATGACGGTCACAGCGCTGAACCTGCACATGCAACACCTGCTCATGGTGCTCACGAAACTGAAGCTCCTAAAAAAGACAGCGCAACAGCAAAACATACAGATTCTACAAAAGCAGAACACTAATTGGTTCTCAAAAATATACATTAATCCTGCACTTGTGCGGGATTTTTTGTTTTTAATGCTGTCCTGAAAGATAAAACCTTCTTTTTGTTTGTTCAGGCAGTCCAATTTTTTTAAATTTATCCAAATTAAATTGACAATGCAAGAGACATTAAATTACATCAACGAAAACAAACTTCGTTTCGTAGATGAATTGTTTGAATTATTGAGAATCGCTTCAATTTCTGCCGATCCGGCTTACAAAAATGAAGTTTTGTTATGTGCCGATAAAGTGGCAGAACATCTGAAAAATGCTGGTGCAGACGACGTAGAAGTTTGCCAAACTAAAGGGTATCCCATTGTTTTCGGACAAAAATTGATTGATAAAAATTTACCGACTATTTTAGTATACGGTCATTACGACGTACAACCGCCAGATCCTTTAGAATTGTGGAGAAAACCACCTTTCGAACCCTATATTGAGAAAACAGAACTTCATCCTGAAGGAGCAATTTTCGCAAGAGGTTCTGCTGACGATAAAGGGCAGTTTTTTATGCAGATTAAAGCGTTTGAAGCAATGATGAAGACTAACTCTCTTCCTTGTAATATTAAATTTATTTTTGAAGGTGAAGAAGAAGTGGGTTCAGTAAGTTTAGCTGATTTTGTAAATGAATTTAAAGAAAAATTGTCTTGCGATTGTATTTTGATTTCTGATACCCATATTTACAGCAACGAACAGCCGACTGTGACTACAGGTTTGAGAGGATTGAGCTATGTAGAAGTTGAAGTTGAAGGTCCAAACAGAGATTTACACTCAGGTCTTTACGGTGGAGCGGTTCCGAATCCTATTCATGTGCTTTCGAGAATGATAGCTAAATTAATTGATGAGGACGGACAAATCACTATTGATGGTTTTTATGACAACGTAGAAGACGTTTCTGATGCCGACCGAGCAGATATGAACAAGCTGAAAGATAATCCTGAAGAATTCAAAAAATCAATTGGCTTAAATGGAGTGGAAGGTGAAGCTGGTTACACGACTTTGGAGAGAACTTCAATCCGTCCGACATTAGACTGCAACGGAATTTGGGGCGGTTATACAGGTGAAGGTGCAAAAACCGTTATTCCTTCTAAAGCTTCTGCGAAAATTTCTATGCGTCTGGTTCCTTATCAGACTCCTGAAGAAATTACAGAAAAGTTTACCAAGTATTTTGAAAAAATAGCTCCGGACAATGTAAGAGTAAAAGTAACGCCGCACCATGGTGGAATGCCTTACGTCTTACCAACGGATACTAAAGAATATTTAGCTGCAAAAAGCGCAATGGAAACTGCTTTTGGAAAAGAAGTTCTTCCTTACAGAGGTGGAGGAAGTATTCCAATCACGTCAATGTTTGAGCAGGTTTTGGGTGCGAAATCAGTTTTGATGGGCTTTGGCCTTGATTCTGATGCAATACATTCACCTAATGAGCATTACGGATTATTTAATTTCTACAAAGGAATCGAGAGTATCCCTTTGTTTTTTGAGAATTATTCTAAATAGTAAAGTGATTAATTTGCGAATATCAAATCCTTAAGAGAGAACTCTTGAGGATTTTTTTAATTTTAACATTTTTTGTTTTAATGATATGTTAAAATTTGTTATATTTACGAGAATATTTTAAAATTAATTTTATGAAAAAAGTTTTACTACAGGGTTTTTTACTGGCAGCTTGTTTTAATTTATCTGCACAAGTTTTAGAATCTGACAATTACAATTCCTACACTGTGGGTAATGTTGCCACATCAACAACTGCTCCAGGTCAAGGAGGAATGAATCTGTACAATGGTACAGTAGCAAATTATCAAATTGTTGCAGGTGATGCTACACATGCGAATTATTTACAAGTTACTACAGGGTCTGAAGGGACTGCTGTTGCTTCTAGATATGTATATAAGACTACTTTATCTACAGCATGGACGAATAGAACATCTGGTAATAATATTATTAAAGGTGCATTCCAGCTTTATACGGGAACATCTACAAATAAACATTTATCAGGAGTTACTGTTTTTGGTGCTACTGATGGAATTGTGGGTATTGGTTATAACTCTCAAACAAAAACTATTAATGGAAGAGCTTATCTAAATATTACTGCCGATCCAACTCAAAACGGGTTTTATAATATTACAGGATTAACAACTAATACTTATCCTGCCAACACATGGATTAGTTTAGGATTTAGTTACAATAAAACTACTGGAGCAATAACATATAATATTAATGGTGTTACTCAAACATTAAGTGTAGGTGGAGCGACTACTGTATCCGGATTTGATCCGGCAGAATTTGATATTCATAGTGGAATTACGAGGCTAAATGCAACAGACCCAGTAAATTCAGGTCCAACAACTTTTGGTATTGATAACTATTATATCGAAGCTTCAAATAATGCAACATTAGGAACGTCTGATAATAGCATTAGAAAATCTGCAATAATAGCTATTGGACCAAACCCAACATCTGATTATTTAAATATCTTGACAGAACTTAAAATAAATAAAGTTGAAATTTTTGATATGTCTGGAAAAAAAGTTAATTCAGTTTTAGAAGGAAATAAAATCAATGTGAGAAATCTTAATCCTGGAAGTTATTTAATTAACTTGGAAACTAACGAGGGAAAAACTACTGAGAAATTCATCAAAAAATAAATACTGATAATCTTATGTATATTAAAAACGCTCCAATTGGGGCGTTTTTGTTATTTTAGAGAAATAAATTTTAAGAAATTATGATTGAAAATAAAGTTGCCTATATCACAGGCGGGACAAAAGGTATAGGATTGGGAATTGCTGAAGTTTTACTAAAAAATGGAATTTTAGTTGCATTTTCAGGAAGAAATAAAGAAGATGTAGAAAAGGCAGAAAGTGAATTGAAAAAGTTTTCGCAAAATGTTTTAGGATTGGTTTCCGATGTGCGTAGTTTAGAAAGCGAAGAAAAAGCAGTTCAAAGTATTATCGGAAAGTTCGGACGATTAGATTTTATAATAGCCAACGCTGGATTAGGAATTTTCAAGCCAGTTGACGAATTGACTTCTGAAGAATGGAATTCGATGATAGAAACCAATCTGACCGGAGTTTTTCATACATTAAAAGCATCCGTCGAAGAATTGAAAAAAACAGAAGGTTATTATATTACAATTTCAAGCCTTGCCGGAGCCAATTTCTTTGAAAACGGGACAGGTTACAATGCTTCAAAATTCGGGGTTGTCGGCTTTACGCAGGCTGCAATGATTGATTTAAGAAAATATAATATTAAATCTACCGTAATTATGCCGGGTTCTGTTGCTACAAATTTTAATGGAAATATTCCTTCTGACAAAGATGAATGGAAAATTCAACCAGAAGACATGGGGAATTTAGTGCTTGATATTTTAAAAATGAATCCGAGAGTTTTGCCGAGCAAGATAGAGTTTAGGGCATCAAAACCAAAGAGTTGAAAACTTATAATGCGCTGAATAATAATTAAATAAGTATTATGCATGCATAATATATTTTTTATTTATATTTACAACACTTAACAAACAAAATTGATTCTCTGATTTTATTGGCGAAGCAAAAGAAAAATATAGTATACTTATGAAAATATTAGTTTGTATTAGTAGTGTTCCTGATACTACTTCTAAAATTAACTTTACAGCAGACAAATCTGCATTTGACAAAAACGGAATTCAGTGGGTAATTAATCCGCTTGACGAATTTGCTTTAACAAAAGCAATCAAATTGCAAGAATCTCAGGGAGCAACAGTTACTGTGATGAATGTGGGTGATGCTGCTACTGAGCCTGTAATCAGAAAAGCTCTAGCAATTGGTGCAAATGATGCAGTAAGAGTAAATCTTGACCCGAAAGACAGCTATTCTACAGCGAAAGAGATTGCTTCTGTTGCTCAAAACGGAGGTTATGACTTAGTTCTTTGCGGTAAAGAATCAATCGATTATAATGGTGGTTCTGTACCGGGAATGGTTGCTCAGTTATTGAATCAGCCTTTCGTAAACGCTTCAGTTGGTTTAGATGTAAATGGAAGTGAAGCGACAGCTGTGAGAGAAATTGAAGGAGGTAAAGAAACGATTTCAGTTAAATTACCTGCTGTGATCGCTGGACAAAAAGGATTGGTTGACGAAAAAGATTTGATTATTCCAAACATGAGAGGAATTATGTCTGCAAGAACCAAACCTTTGCAGGTAGTAGAGCCTACTTCTTCTGAAGTAAAAGTTCAGGGAGTTTCTTATGACTCTGTTCCGCCAAGAGCAGCAGTAAAAATCGTTTCTCCGGATAATTTAGATGAATTGGTAAGATTACTTCACGAAGAAGCTAAAGTTATCTAATCTTTTAATTATTAAATTTTTTAATCTTAAATTCAAGAAAATGGCAGTATTCGTATACGCAGAAAATATAAACGGAGTTTACAAAAAAGCAGCTTTTGAGGCAGTTTCTTATGCTAAGGCAGTGGCAGATCAGGCTGGCGAAACAGTTACAGCAATCTCTGTAAACCCTACAGATTCTTCAGATTTATTATATAAATATGGAGCAACAAACGTAATCAACATCAAAGACGAAGGTCTTAAAAATTTCTCGGCAAAAGCTTATGCTCAGGCAGTAAGCGAGGTTGCTGACGGAAATATTCTTGTTTTTCCTCACACTACAGATGCATCTTCAGTGGCGCCAATGTTGGCTATAATGAAGAATTTTTCTTTAATTACAAACGTTTTGGAAGCACCGGAAAGCCAGTCTCCATTTCAGGTGAAAAGAAAAGCATTCTCAGGAAAAGGTTTTATGCATGCAAAAGCTGAAGGAACAGGAGTAATTCTTACGGTTTCTCAAAATGCTTTCGGTGTTAAAGAAAACTCAGTTTCAGGTTCTGAAGAAGTGAAAAATCTTTCAGTAGCTAATGAAGATACAAAAGTGATTTCTCACGAGCAAAGTTCAGGCAAATTAGACCTTAAAGAAGCTGAAGTAGTAGTTTCTGCTGGTAGAGGGATGAAAGGTCCTGAAAACTGGGGAATGGTAGAAGAATTAGCAAACGTTTTAGGTGCAGCTACAGCTTGTTCAAAACCGGTTTCAGATATTGGTTGGAGACCTCACACAGAGCACGTAGGGCAGACTGGTAAAGCTATTTCACCGAACCTTTACATTGCAATTGGTATTTCTGGAGCTATTCAGCATTTGGCTGGTGTAAACTCTTCTAAAACTATCGTTGTAATCAATAATGATGCTGAAGCTCCGTTCTTCAAATCTGCTGATTATGGTGTGGTAGGAGATGCTTTCCAGATTATTCCTGCATTGACTGAGAAAATTAAAGCAATCAAAGGATAAAAAGGTCAATTGTGAATTTTCAATTTGCGTAGCTTGTCACTTGCACGGCAAAATTGAATTTTAAAATTAAATTCACAATTCACTCATAAAAATTCAAACAGATACAATAAAAGCTCGGCTTCCGGGCTTTTATTTTTGTCTAAAAAGTAAAACCTACAATAAAAAATTAATTTATATTTGTAGTCATGGATTATAAACAGCTAATCATTCGCGGAATATCGTACAGCCAGACCCAATCGGGGGCATACGCTTTGTTATTGGAACATGAAGAAACAAACGTCAAATTGCCCGTAGTTATCGGGAATTTCGAAGCGCAATCCATATCATTAG
Organism: Chryseobacterium sp. C-71; assembly: GCF_020911865.1. Classification (NCBI taxonomy): domain Bacteria; kingdom Pseudomonadati; phylum Bacteroidota; class Flavobacteriia; order Flavobacteriales; family Weeksellaceae; genus Chryseobacterium; species Chryseobacterium sp. C-71. The sequence goes on along the minus strand of NZ_CP087131.1, from coordinate 686,285 downwards.
GCTTAGAAAAAGACATTCATCCGCCACGTCCGCTTACCCACGATTTATTTACAAAATTTATCGTTTCAGCAAACTTTGAATTGGTATCAGTCATCATCTATCAGATTGTTGACGGCGTATTTTTTTCAAATATAAATTTTAAAAACTCTGCAACTGAGGAAGAATTGATTTTGGATGCAAGAACTTCTGATGCCGTTGCAATGGCGGTAAGATTTGATGCTCCTATTTTTACAACTCAACAGGTATTAAACGAAGCCGGAATTTTGCTTGAATTGGAAGATACGGCAAAAGAAGAAGATGTTTTTTCTGAAACTATGCAAGATGAAGAAACTTTAAAAAATGTATCAATGGAAGAATTGCAGAAGTTATTAGATGATGCTGTAAAAGAAGAAGATTTTGATACGGCTCTTGAAATTCAGGAGGAAATCAAAAGAAGAAAAAAGAAAATTGATTAAGATATTATAAAACACAATGAGTTTAAAATTACGATTGACCATTCTGAGCTTTCTGCAGTTTTTTGTTTGGGGAGCATGGCTTATAACGATGGCAAATTTTTGGTTCGGTACAAAGCATTGGGATGGAACTCAGTTCGGAGCCGTTTTCGGGACGATGGGTATTGCTTCTATCTTTATGCCGACAATTACAGGAATCATTGCTGACCGATGGGTAAATGCTGAGAAAATATTCTCGGTGCTACAGATTCTTTACGGAATTACACTTTTCATATTACCGCACAGTGAAAATCCCAACTCATTCTTTTCAGTGATGTTGGTTGCCATGTGCTTTTATATGCCTACAATCGCTCTTGCGAACTCTATTTCTTATACGGTTCTTAAAAATAGTAATTTAGATGTGGTAAAAGATTTCCCGCCAATTCGTGTGTGGGGAACCATAGGATTTATTGTAGCAATGTGGATTACCAATCTTACCGGCAATAAAGCCACAGAAGGTCAGTTCTACATCGGCGGAATCGCTGCCATCATTTTAGGGATTTACGCTTTGACATTACCAAAATGTCCTCCTCAAAAATTAATCGATAAAAGTGCACCGCTATTTGAACAGTTAGGTTTAAATGCTTTTAAGCTTTTCGGAAGCTACAAAATGGCGTTATTCTTTTTGTTTTCAATGCTTTTGGGTGCGGCTTTACAGTTGACAAACGCTTACGGAGATGTATTTTTAAGTGAATTTGCTCACTTTCCAAAATATGCAGACTCTTTTGTAGTACAGAGATCAACAATTATCATGTCGATTTCTCAGGTTTCTGAGACATTATTTATTCTGGCAATTCCTTTTTTTCTTAAAAGATTCGGGATTAAAAGGGTGATGTTGTTTTCAATGTTTGCTTGGGTACTAAGATTCGGATTCTTCGCTTACGGAGTTCCTTCAGGATACGGATTAGGATTAATTATTATGTCGTGTATCGTTTATGGGATGGCATTCGATTTCTTTAATATATCAGGTTCTTTGTTTGTGGAAACGACTACAGACAAAAAGATTCGTTCATCAGCACAAGGCTTGTTCATGATGATGACCAACGGTTTTGGGGCGGTTTTTGGAAGCTATGCGGCAGGTTGGGCGATTGATAAGTTCTTCACGCACAAGTTTACGACAGCGTCAGATTTATCAGCTTATTTAGACACAACAGCAGACAATGCATCTTTTTTAAATATCCTTAAAAACAGCTTCAATTCAGCTGTTAATCCTGACGGAACTTTATCAACGATTGTAATGGTAAAAGACTGGCAGCAGATTTGGCTTTATTTTGCAGCGTATTCTTTAATACTAGCAATTCTCTTCTGGGTTTTATTTAAACATAAACATGATCCTAAAGCAGTAACAAACATCAATCACTAATTTTATTTCACTGATTTTTAAAATATTAGATTGCACTTTGAAGAAAAGTGCAATTTTTTTATTTTTAAGGCAACCATTTTAAACTTTTGCCGTCTTATAGATAGAAACATATACATGAAAAATTTAGAAGAGAATTTTGAACTTGCCAAAAAACAGGATCGTAGAGCCCAAAAAGCTCTTTACGAATTGTTTTCAGCTAAAATGCTGGCAGTTGCAAATTCTTACACAAATAATATTCATGATGCTGAAGATATTTTGTTAAATGCATTTCTGAAGTGTTTTAATAAAATCGCAGATTGTAAAGAATGGAAAAGTTTTCCGTTTTGGCTGAGAAAAATTGTTGTAAATGACTCGATAACTTTCGTAAGGAAAAATAAAAACATTCTTTACTCAGATATTGAAATTGTCGACGATTATGCAGATGATGAAATTGATGAAAGGCTGACTGAAATTAATCTCGAAGAAATATTTTCACAAATGCCGACAGGTTATCGATTAATCTTTAATCTTTACGTTTTTGAAGACAAAAAGCATCAGGAAATCGCTGAAATCATGAACATTTCAGAAGGCACAAGCAAAAGCCAATTGAGCAAAGCCAAAAAATGGATTGCTGATTATTTAAAAGCAAAAGAAAATGGACAAAAAAATATTGAAACAATTAAAATCTGATTACGAAGAGCTAGAAATAAAGCCTTCTGCAGATCTTTGGGATCAGATTGATTCAGCTTTAGAGAAAGAGCCTGAATCTTTGCCAAAACCAGCTGTCTCATGGGGTTGGTGGAAATATGCAGCAGTTGTTTTGTTGTTGATTTCTGTCGGAACATTGATCTATTATAATCGTAAATTTAATACAGAAAAGACCGATTATTTCGTAAAACAAAATATCGAAAAAGCAGTATTTAAAACGGAAAATAATCCAGAAATAATTCCTCGGAAAGAAAACCCAATTGTAGAAATAGCTCCGAAAATTATTAAAGAAACTGATCAAAAAGTAAAACATAATCATGATCATAATAAAAATTTACTACCTCAGAAAGAAATTTTTAAACCTCAAATTTTAGAACCTTTAGAACCGAAAATCGTTATTACTCAACCTGAAAACAAAATAGACAGACAAGAAAATATTGAAAATAAAATAACTCCTGTAATTTCAGATAGCAAGAAAATTAGCTACGTTACTGCAAACGATCTTTTATTGGGGAACGAACTTGATAAATCCCGTGAAAAAGCTAAAACAGACACAAGAAAATTTGGTGTGATTAATCTCAATAAAGTACTTCCTAAATTTAATAACGTTGTCGTATTGGGTGCAACTGTTTATGTAGATCCTAGATAATTTAATGATTCTTAAAATAAAATTACTGCTACAAAAGTGTGCAGAAGTAAAATAATGTCTAAAAATAACTACCAAAATATGAAAACAAAAATCGCTGTAATCTCTGCATTAATTGCTTTTTCTTATGCAAATGCTCAAGAAACCAATCACACGGATATTCAAATGAGAAAATATTCAAAAAAAATTGACAGCATTGTCACTTCTGAAAAAGCGAAAATGAATGCCGAGTTTAAAATTTTAGATGAAAATTTTAATGCAAAAAAAATATCTGCTGAAGAGAAACAGATACAGAGAAATGAAGTTGCTACAAAATATGAGCAAATCATCAATACAAAAGTTGAAGACGAGAAAGCAAATTTAGAAAATGCAACCAAAGAAATGGTTAAAAATGCAGTTCTTGGAAAAGGACAAAGTAATTATGAATTTATTGTTGGTGAAGATAATGCTATATTGAGTTTTAGAGGTCCAAAAAAAACAAAAAAAGAACTTTTAAATGCTTATGATGTCAATGTGGCTTTTGGTTTTATAGATCTTACCAAGTCCGCATCTTCACTGTCAATTGGTGATAAAAGCTCAGATATGAGATTCGGAAAATCTGCTTCTATGGATTTGGAATTTAGAAGCACCAGACAATTTGGGAAGCTAACATCACCGGTTTTCTACAGATTTGGATTTGGGTATCGTGGAGATACTTTTGTGCCAAAAAATTCTAAAGTGTTTGCTCAGGAAAATGATGAGATTTTTCTTACTGATTTCACATTGGGCAATCTGAAAAAATCACGTTTTGTAAATCATTATGTTGTTGTTCCGTTAGATTTTGTTTTTATTTTAAATCCTAAATATACTGTTGAAAATGGAGAGAGAATTTTAGATAATTCTAAAGGGAATTTCAGGGTTTCTGCTGGAGTATATGGTGGAGTAAAAGTTTTAAGTCAAAGTCAGGTTATCTATAAAAATGCAGACGACCGCAGAGTACGACTTACAGAAAACATGAATGAAGGAACAAATAACTTTCTTTTTGGGGGTAAAGTAGCAGTAGGATATGGTGGGTTTAATATTTTTGTAAAGAAAGATTTTACATCTACTTTTAATAATCAGGCAAGATTAGGGAACAAATATGGTTTTCAAATAGGGATAGAACTTCTGTATATTAATTTGTAATTATTTATATAAAATTACTTTTCATTAAATTATAATTAATTTTTCATTAAATATTTTATCAATCTTAAATGCTAATAATCAAATAATTGATTTTGAAACACACTCAAAAAAAGTGTGTTTTTTTTTGTACTTTGGCTTTCTCAGAATCTTATAAAAAGATGAAAAATATACAGTTAGTTGGATTGATTTTGGTGGTGGTCGGAAGCTTCCTTCCGCTCGTACACGTTCCGATTATCGGAAATTGGAACTTTTGGAAAGTTGATCATTATTTAGCAATTGCCTGCTGGGTTTTCTCGGCTATTGCATTGTTTGGAATACTCAATAACAGCCCGAAAATCGTAAGAACGTCTAGTGTTTTATTAATTGTTTTGTTTCTCTTCACTATTATTGCTACAAAATACCAGGCATTCAGCTACTTCAGTTTTCTTCCTTTTAAATCTTGGACAGAGACTTTAGCTTCAACAGTAAAGCTAAAATGGGGTTGGGCTGTTGAATTTTTAGGGGCTATTATCATGCTATTTGCGACAAAGAAAAAAATATGAGAACATATTCATTTTTATTCATCATATTGATTTTCTGCTCTTCCAAAGTAAAATCTCAGGAACATTTCTTATTACCGGATTCGCCTGCGAAATGTCATTTTATGAAGGAAGGAAAGTTTATCAAAGAAGGTGATTCCGAAAAAAAATGGAATATTGTCATCAAAAAAGATTCTCAGCGGGAATATACCAATAACGGAAAAGATTACATCAAATATAAAATCGAATTTCTTGATGACTGCACTTATAAAGCAACAGTTACAGGAAAATCAGATGGTAAAAACCCAATCAGAATTGGCGACGTTATCACAAATAAAATTATAGAAACAGATCATCAGTTTATAAAAATTTCGTCTCAGTATTTTAATAAAACAGATGAAATTATCCTTGAAAAAATAGAATAAATTAAAATTAAATAAATTTCAACATATGAAATCGCCATGTTTTGGAAACGCAAATATTAGTAAAGATTCCGCGATAACATATGACCTTTAAAAAACAATAAATTTCAACATATGAAAGAAGTATTCATCGTTTCCGCAGTAAGAACTCCAATGGGAAGTTTTATGGGAAGCTTATCAACAGTTCCTGCTACAAAATTGGGAGCAGCAGCAGTAAAAGGAGCATTAGATAAAATTAATCTTGACCCGAAAAACGTTCAGGAAATATACATGGGTAACGTTTTACAGGCAGGTGAAGGTCAGGCGCCGGCTCGTCAGGTTGCTTTAGGAGCAGGACTTTCAAACGAAACTCCGTCTACTACCATCAACAAAGTTTGTGCTTCAGGAATGAAAGCAGTTACGATGGCTGCACAGGCGATCAAAGCAGGTGATGCAGACGTAATCGTTGCTGGAGGTATGGAAAATATGTCTTCAGTTCCACATTATTATAATGCAAGAAACGCTACCAAATTAGGTGATGTTAAAATGCAGGACGGAATGGTTTTAGACGGTCTTACAGACGTTTACAACAAAGTTCACATGGGTGTTTGTGCAGAAAAATGTGCTACTGATTACCATTTTACAAGAGAAGATCAGGACAATTTTGCTATCGAATCTTACAAAAGATCTGCAAAAGCCTGGAGCGAAGGGAAATTTGCTGAAGAAGTGATTCCAGTTTCGATTCCACAAAGAAAAGGAGATCCAATTATTTTTTCAGAAGATGAGGAGTACAAAGCGGTTAATTTCGACAGACTTCCTACACTTCCTACCGTTTTCAAAAAAGAAGAAGGAACCGTAACAGCAGCCAATGCATCTACTTTAAATGACGGAGCTTCTGCTTTAATCCTTGTTTCTAAGGAGAAAATGGAAGAATTAGGATTGAAACCTTTAGCTAAAATCATTTCTTACGCAGACGCAGCTCAGGAGCCTGAAAACTTCACGACTGCGCCTTCAAAAGCTTTACCAATCGCTCTTAAAAAAGCAGGTTTAGAGATTTCTGATATCGACTTTTTCGAATTTAACGAAGCGTTCTCAGTAGTTGGTTTGGCAAATAATAAAATCTTAGGATTAGATGCTGCTAAAGTAAACGTAAATGGTGGAGCAGTAGCTTTAGGACATCCACTAGGAAGTTCAGGTTCAAGAATTATCGTTACTTTGATCAATGTTCTAAAACAAAACAACGGAAAATACGGTGCTGCAGCAATCTGTAACGGTGGCGGTGGAGCTTCGGCTATTGTTATTGAGAATTTGTAATAAACCGAACTTATAAGGTTTTTAAAACCTTGAATTTTTTAGATAAATTAAAACCAAAAGCGTCATTGTTTTTGGTTTTTTTGTTTGATTAAATCTCTTTTTTATCATTAGTGGAAAAGGTTATGAAAATACATTTAGCTTAAAATATAGAGTGACAAAGTGAGAGATTATTGCTCCAGAGGAGCAAAATGTTTGTAGTAAAAATGTTGTCAGGTGTAATGAGCTCCGTAGGAGCGGCACTTTAGAAATTTAATATTCAATTATTTTTTGCTTAAAAAAATCATCAATTACAATTTATTTCTAATTTCCAATAAAATCACTACAAACCACATTTAATTTAAACTAAACAATAATATTTTCCTTAAACAAAATAAAAATCACCGAATATTCAGCGGTTTTTCTATTTTTGTGCAACTAATACATTTTAAAATGTCTGAAACTGAAATTCAACCTTCACAAAACATAAAGAACAACCCAAAGATCATGAAAGCCTGGGCAGTCTACGATTGGGCAAATTCTGTTTATTCTTTGGTGATTACGTCCGCAATTTTCCCAATCTATTATACCATTCTGACTACTGCCTACAACAAAAAAGAGTATGTAGAAGCGGCAAATGAAGTTCAGGAAATTCCGGTGAGAAACATGATCAAAGTTTTCGGGGAAACGTATGAACCGGAAGCGGTCTTGAGTTTTTCTTACGCCATCTCTTTCTTTTTGGTTGTGCTTTTATCTCCGTTTTTATCATCATTGGCGGATACCATTGGAAATAAAAAATCATTCTTACAGTTTTTCTGTTACTTGGGAGCAACTTCTTGTATGGGATTGGCCATGTTCACCGGAATGGAAAATATTTTCCTTGGTCTTCTTTTCAGCATCACGGCAAGTGTGGGTTTCTGGGGAAGTTTAGTATTCTACAATTCATTTTTACCCGATATTGCCACTCCAGAAAAGCAGGATGCGCTTTCAGCAAAGGGCTATATTTACGGATATTTAGGTTCGGTAGTTTTATTGATTATTTGTTTGGTTTTAATTCAGGTAGTTGCCAAAGGTGCTGAGCATACGAATATCTATATCAGAGTCAGCTTTTTATTAACCGGAGCCTGGTGGTTTGGTTTTTCACAATATACTTTCAAACATTTGCCTCAGTTTGGTGATGTGAAAGAGAAACTTCCTAAAGATTTGGTATTATTAAATTATAAAAACATCTTCAAAAGACATGAAGAACAAGGCGGTTTTTTTGAGGTTTTAAAAGACAACATCAGTTTCTATAAAGATATTGCTAAAGAAAGTTTCAGAGAATTGTTCAGAGTAGGAAGTAAACTGTTTGCTGATAGAAGCTTAAAATTCTTTTTATTAAGTTTTTTCTTTTACAGTGTAGGGATGCAGACCATTTTCCTGATGGCCGTACCTTTCGGAAGTACCGATATTTTCCCGAAGCAGGCAGATAAGTACAAATTAATTATTACCATTTTGGTGATCCAAATTATTGCTATTTTCGGGGCTTTCTTATTTTCAAGATTATCAAAAAAAATCGGGAACAAAAATGTAATTACGATAGCGGTTATTATTTGGATAGTTTGTTGTATTTCTGCATTCTCTTTAAACAAAGAAAATCCGAATCTTCAGCTTCAGTTCTATGCTTTAGCGGGTCTTATTGGTTTGGTAATGGGAGGTTTGCAGGCGATGTCTCGTTCTACATACTCAAAGCTTTTACCGGAAAACTCAATGGAAAACACGACATATTTCAGCTTTTATGATGTGCTTGAAAAGATAGCGATCATCTGCGGAATGCTTATTTTTAGTGTGATTATTCAGAAATTCGGAAATATGCAGTATGCTTTTATTGCGATGTCTACGTTCTTTGCTGCAGGAGCAATTACCATCAGATTCTTGAAATCTAAGGTTTAAAATACGTTATTGGCTTAAAATTTGTTAATATTCAGCAGAATACGTTAACTTTGCACAAAAGATTTATTACACAATGACGAACCCTCTATTTTACGCCAAAATTCTTCTCTTCGGAGAATACGGAATCATTGAAGATTCTCAGGGTTTAACGCTTCCGTACAGCTTTTATAAAGGGACTTTAAAGTTCTCATCATTAGATTCAGATTTTGAAAAGAAATCTAACGGTCATTTGATTAAATATTCAGAATATTTACAGAATTTAGAACTTCCAGAAGGTTTTGAATTGAATGTTTCTGAGTTTCAAAAAGAAATTTCTAAAGGTTTATTTTTCGATAGCAACATTCCTCAGGGTTATGGTGTTGGAAGTTCAGGAGCTTTGGTTGCTGCGATTTTCGAAAGATATTCTATCACAAAATATATTCCAGATAATATTTCTAAAGACCAATTAAAAAATCTAAAGAAGGTTTTTGGTTTGATGGAAAGCTATTTTCACGGAAGAAGTTCCGGCATCGATCCCTTGATTTGTTACATGAATTTGCCTATTCTTATCGAAAATAAGGAAAGTGTAGACAAAGTTTCAATTCCTAAAAGTGAAGCAGGAAAAGGTGCTATTTTCTTAATTGATTCAGGAAGTATAGGCGAAACAGGACCAATGGTTCAGATTTTCTTTGAAAAAATGAAAACTGAAGGTTTCCGTAAAACGTTGAAAGAAGAATTTATCCGTTACAACAATGCGTGTATCGATTCTTTTCTAAAAAAAGATATGAATCCTTTCTTCAGAAACCTTAAAAAACTATCTCATTGGGCTTATGAACATTTCCGTCCGATGATTCCTGAAAGTATCTTTAATGTCTGGAAAAAAGGATTGGATTCTAATGCTTATTACCTGAAACTTTGCGGAAGCGGAGGTGGCGGTTACATTTTAGGATTTACCAAAGACTACGAAAAGGCTGAAAAAATGCTTGACGGTTTCCATAAAGAAGTGATTTATAGATTTTAAATTTACCGGGAATGAATTCTGAAAAAGAAACTTTCCAGGAAAAGAATTTTGTTTCCAAATCTCTGTTTTACAGACTTTCACAATTCGTCGGTTTTCTTTTAGGAGCGCGGTTTTTTGTTGCTATTCTGCTGACGTTTGCCTTATATGTTTCTACATTTTTCCTGTTTAATCAGGAAGAATCTTTCAGAAATTTCGTCTTCGATTTTAGAGTTCACGGTATTATTTTCTGTACCGTTCTTTCCATACTTTCTGGCGGAATCATCAATCAGTTTTACGATTTTGAAAAAGATCATATTGTAAAGCCTTTCAGAACAAGGATTCAAAGTTTTATCAAGCAAAAATATTTCTTGTATGCTTATCTTGCTCTCACTGTTATTTCTTTGGGAGTTGCAAGTTTCATCTCTTACAGAGTGCTTATTTTCTTTCTTATTTATCAGTTTTTCATGTGGTTTTACAGTCACAAGATGAGCCGGATTTTAATCTTAAATAACCTCACATTCGTGAGTCTTACCTTATATCCATTTTTTGGAATGATGGTGTATTATGAGACTTTCTCCAAGAAAGTTCTGCTAATGGCCATCTTTTTATTTCTGATTCTTTTATGCATTGATATTGTAAAAGATATGTTGACCAAAAGTGTTGATAAAACTTTTGGCTATGTTACGATTCCCAATTATTTTAAAAGTAAAACGACCAAAATCATCATTATTTCTTTATTACTGATCACGATGGCAGTTTCTATGAAGCTTATTGCAAAAACAGGCATTTCGGGATTCATGGCTTATTATTTTGCATCAGGATTGTTCGTTATGATTGCGTGTATTTATTTACTTTTAAATTCTTCTAAAAAGTCTAAATTTTTCACGCTCAACATTTTACGTTTCTGGGTTTTTGTTGGAATTATCGCAATGTTGCTCAATGGAATTGAGGGTAAGCTGTAGAATATTTTTATTACAAATCGAACATTCGACCAAGTCAAAAGACACAAAAGTAATTGAAAAAAGAATTTAAAAAATTACAATATACAAAACTCTTTGATTTCGAATATTTAAGTAAGATAAATTTAGTGTTCTCTGCTGAGTGGAACGCCTTTGCGAACGAAGAATTATTTTCAATAATTAAAAAATCTTGGCGAACCTTTGCGTTAAAATAAATTTTAATGAATAATTAGAACTTCATTAGTTTTTAGTGCTTAAAAAACTAAAAAAATATATTTTAAAAACATTCAGGTTATTCTTACATTTGCCAAAATCAAAATTTAATAAAAAGGATGCTCATTTTTAACGATACTAAAGTCGCATTTGCCGATAAAACAGATGCTCAGTTGAGAAAAGCGTATTGGATGTTTAAGATGATTGAACAGCCGGCTTTGACCAATATCGGAACTTCTCTGCTTAATTTCACGGTTCATAATAACTTCCCATTCGTCAACGGAATTGTAAAAAACACTTTGTTTGAGCAGTTTGTAGGTGGTGAAACGCGTGAAGAAAGTATGAAAGCGGTGAAACAGCTTTTCAAAAGAGGTGTTGGAAGTATCTTCGATTATTCGATTGAAGGGAAAGAAGATGAGGAAACCTTTGATGCAGTATGTCAGGAAATTAAAGATATCATTAAATTTTCAGTCGGAAATCCTGCGATTCCTTTTATTGTATTTAAGCCCACGGCTTTCGGAAGAATTGATTTGTATGAAGCGGTCGGTAAAAATGCTGAGCTGACATCAAGCCAAAAAGAGGAATGGGCTAGAGTCGTTAAAAGGTTTGATGAAGTCTGTAAATTGTGTCATGAGCATGATAAGAAAGTCATGATCGATGCGGAAGAATCCTGGATGCAGGATGCGGCAGATCAGCTTTGTGAAGAGATGATGGAAAAGTACAATCAGGAAAAACCGATTGTCTGGAACACCATTCAGATGTACAGAACGCATCGTTTAGAATATATGGAAGCCAATCTTCAGCGTGCTAGAGAAAAGAACTATTTCATAGGCTATAAGATTGTGCGAGGCGCTTACATGGAAAAGGAAAGAGCGAGAGCTGCAGAGAAAGGTTATGCAGATCCAATTCAGCCCAATAAAGATGCTTCAGACAAAAATTATAATGCAGGAATCGATTTTATACTGAATCATTTGGATAAAGTTTCTGCTTTCTTTGGAACTCATAACGAAATCTCATCTGAGCTCGTTATGGATAAAATGAAGGCTAAAGGTTTAGAAAATAACAATCCTCACATCTATTTCGGACAGCTTTACGGAATGAGTGATAACATTAGTTTCTATTTGTCTGATAAAGGCTATAATGTGGCAAAATATCTTCCTTATGGACCTGTGAAAGATGTTGTTCCTTATCTTACGAGAAGAGCGAGAGAAAATACTTCTGTTGCCGGACAAACCGGAAGAGAATTAGGTTTAATTAAAAAAGAATTAGACAGAAGAAAGAAATAATTTCTTTTAAGCATAATTTAAAATTTTGCTGCATTTATTACAATAAATTGAATGTAAACTCAGCGAATATTTACTAAAAAAGCAATCCTACAAAAAGTGGGATTGCTTTTTTAATTTAATGATGTTGTCCATAAAAATTTTCTGGACAATTATCTTGATCGAGCGGTTTTCAATACCTAAAAACCCTTATTAAAGCATTAGGTATTTCTACTCAAAACCGCATTTGGTTATTTCTACTCTACAACAAATGTAATCTTCTTCGTTACTTTGAATAGCTTATTAATCCTATAAAATTTGGAATTATACTTAGATAAAATGTAAGGATATTATCTAAAATTTTTAAAACTATAGCTGTTCTAAAAAACTAAAAACAACATCATGTATACAGAAAATTACGACGTTATTGTCATTGGCGGTGGGGCAATAGGTCTTGCAACTGCTTATCATTTGGGTAAAAGAAAGGCAAAGACATTGGTTCTAGAGCAATTTACTTTTGCGAATCAATTGGGAAGTTCGGCAGGAGTTTCTCGTCAGTTCAGAATTCCTTATCCTGATGAATATATGGTACAGATGGCTTTAGATGCACAGCCTTATTGGGATGAACTGGAAAAAACAGCTTCTACACAATTGCTTGATAAAGTGGGTACACTTTGGTTTGGAGATCCTAATGTGCATTCCACAGAAGGAAATATAGCTGAAGCTGAGACGGCTTTAAAAGCTTTAAATGTTCCTTATACTACCTTAACAGCAAAAGAAATCGAAGAGCAATATCATTTCAGAAATTTGCCCGATACTTATACCGGATTGTTTCAGCCCGATGGCGCAAGTATTAATTTTAAAGCTACGATTGAGGCTCTTTTAGAATTGTGTAAAAAAGAAGAGACCGTTCAGTTACAGGAAAATTCACCAGTACTTGAAATTAAACAGATAGGAGAACTTTTTGAAATTATTACTCCAAACGGAGCTTACATCACTAAAAAGCTGGCAATTATTCCCGGCCCATACATCAACAGCGTGATCAATTTGCTTGAATTTAAAATTGAAGCAACCTATTGGAATATGTCTTCAGCTTATTTTAAAAAGACTGACCCTAATATTCAATATCCGACATGGTTTGTATTCCAGAATGCGATAGGTGAAAACGGCAATCAGTTTTACGGCTTTCCTTCTGTAGATTGGGACCATCCAGAATACATTCGGGTTGCACCTGATTTTGTGATCAATCCTTTGGATGAACCTAGTGACAGAACACTAATTCCCAATCCACAAGAGCTTGCCTATACTTCAGAATGGGTACAAAATCATATGATTGGCCTAAGCACAGAACCAGAATATACATCAACATGCCTTATCGCTTTAAGTAAAATTCCAAACAAAGAATTGTTGATCGATTTTGCTCCTGGCTATATACCGAATCATAAAAATATTGTTTTATATGCTACAGGATGGGCAGCAAAATTCACTCCCTTTTTAGGGAAAATCATGTCAGATCTTGCATTAGACGGTCATACAGATTTTGATATTACACCTTTCCAATTAGGAAGAAAATACTTTAAATCACTTTAAAACTAATATAATATGAATAAGAATACACCTTTAAATACAGGAAAAAATCCTGATTTGAAAATTGAAGTTGCCATTATCGGCGCAGGAACTTCCGGATTATACACTGCATATCGTTTGGTTACAGAGAAAAAATTTAAAGCTAGTGATGTACAGATTTTTGACATGAACAATAAACTTGGTGGAAGATTAGAATCTGTAATCATGCCCGGAATGAACTTTTGGGGAGAATTAGGAGGTATGCGTTACCTTACTTCTCAGCAGATTGTGACGACATTAATTGAAGGTTATGTTCCTAAGGAAGATCCCAACATCCGTATTCCTGTTTTGAAAGATAAAATGACTCCTATTCCTTTCCCGATGGGTGATCCGTCAAAATTATTAATGTATCTCAGAAAAGACCGTTGCAAGCAAAATGCTTGGGATGTGGCTCAGAAAAAAGGTGAAAAACTGGCAACACGATACTATCTGAATAATGATGATTACGGTTTTAGTTCAGACCAGTTATTCAATAAAATTATTTATGAAGTTCTGATGGCTGACACTTGGGTGGCTAGCACTTATGGAAGTAAAATTATTAAAGGTAAAGATTCAGAATACGATTATTCTTTTGAATTAACCAGCAGAGATTGGGATGATATTAAGCCAAAATTGGTCTACAATTTCCCTAATTCGCCTTACGATCAACGTAAAGTAAACGATATCGGATTTTGGAATTTAATTAAAGATCAGGTTTCACAGGAAGGTTATCAATTCCTGGCAAATGCAGGAGGATACTATTCAAATACAATCAATTGGAATTCTGCAGAAGCGTTTCCTTACATGGTGGGAGATTTCTCAGCAGGAACAATTTACAAAACCATTGAAGAAGGATATGACAGCATTGCTTATGCCGTAGCCAATTCTTATATGGAACATGAAGGAGCGTGCATTTGGTCTGAAAACAAGCTACTTACATTCACCAAAGATCATCATTTAGCAGATTCTTATAAGTATGAATTGATTTTTCTTAATTTGAAAACCAACACAGAATGGAAAGTATATGCCAATACAATAGTTTTGGCGATGCCGAGAAAATCTTTAGAGCTTCTGGATCAGAATAATTTCTTTTTCAATGCCAATAAAAATTCAGTCCTTAATGAAAATATCCGTTCTGTAATTATGGAACCTGCCTTTAAGATATTAATGGGCTTTGAATATCCTTGGTGGCAAAATTTAGGAATAGATTCCGGGCATTCTATCACCGATCTGCCGATGAGACAATGCTATTATTTTGGTACAGATCCACAAACTGACAACTCGATGCTGCTTGGAAGTTACGGAGATATGGAGACCGAAACATTTTGGAAAGCATTAACTGATGATGAAGTTTTATTTGAAGTAAAACCTGCAAAATCAGCTTCTTTAAGGGAGCTTCACCAATTGGATAAAGTTCAGGCAACGAAACTGATGGTCAATGAGTTGATGAATCAGCTTCGTGAACTTCATGGTGACGATGTGACGATACCTGATCCTTATGTAACCTACTTTAGAGATTGGACGGATGAACCTTTCGGGGCAGGATATCACGCCTGGAAAGCAGGATTTTCAGTTGAAAATGTGATGCCGTATATGAGAAAACCTGTAACTGATGAGCAAATTCATATTTGCGGAGAAGCATATTCAGATCAACAAGGCTGGGTAGAAGGAGCTTTCTGTGAAGCAGAAAAAATGCTTAACGAATATTTTAGCGTTGATCGTCCTCATTGGTTGAGTCCGGATTATTATTTGGGTTGGTAAAATATTTTAAGTAAAACTTAAAACAGAATTTTCCAATAAATAAAAACTAATAAAATGCTTAACATGAAAAATGTTGAGCATTTTATTTTTCCTTTAAAATTCAAAAAATAAAGTCTGATCAAAAATGGTCATACTTTTTATTTTTATGGCTCAAAACTTTCAAATTTTCCGTTTTCATAGAACAAAACAATTCGTTTTATCTTATTCGTTTGATTTTCAATAGCTTGATTGATAATTTGTTCGTTCGGTTTTTCTAATGGCTGAGAATCGGATATTTTTTCTTCAGCTTTACTTTGATGCGGAATAATCGATTCTCGAACGGCCGGAATTTCTTCAGGTTTTTCCTCTGCAGTTCCAAAATCTTCATCGTTGTTCATCATCGTAAATAAATCGGGAAGAGAAGTTGGTTTTGTTTTCTCTTCCGAATTTTCAATTTCTAAACTATTCTCAGTTTCCGGCAAATCAGATTTCAGCATTTCGCCGTCACCAGTCACCAGCCAATCCCAAAGAATCTCAGGAAACCTTGATTTTATTTTTATAATAAATTCTAAAGAGGGTTTATTCCTCCCGGAAGTAATGTGCGAAATGGAAGATCGCTGCACATCAATTTCGTCCGCAAACTCTGAAGAACTCAGTTTAGAATATTCGATAACCTTTGAAATTCTCTCATTTAAACTCATAAAAACAAGCTTTTAATCTTGTTACAAATGTAAATATAAAATTTACAATTGCAAAATACAAAAGTAAACTATATTAATAAGGAAAAGTATACAAAAGTAAACAATACTAAACGGCTTTTTATCAGATATTTAGACAATATTTTCATGAAATTTTAAAGTTTATCCACAAAATATTAATTAAGTAAATTCTAATAGTGTTACACTTAAAGTATAACTCGAGATAATATTTTTAACCAAAAATTTCGAAATTTATTATAACGCATAAAAGACCAATAATTTCCTCTATCTCCTTTCTGCAGGTATTTTATGAGCTGTCATCGTGTTGTAGAGTGGGAGAGAGGCTATATGGCTGGTTTTGTAGTGAATTAGTATATTCCATAGCATATGATTCTATACTAAACTGCTAATAAACCTTTATAGAAAGAAGTTTTAACAAAATATTAAGATTGGAATGACTATCACTTATAAAACTCTCAGCAACTATTTTTAGCATATTCATTTAAACTGACTTTGAGCTCATAATTTATGTGGATAAAATAATAAATAACCTTAATTTACATTTGTATAATGAGTGTAATATATAGCTTAATCCACATTGTGCATGTTTAATATAATAACACTCAAATAGGCTAAAATCGACTTATCTACACTTAAAGTAAAGATAAATTAACGATTTAGATAATTATTTTAAATATTTGAATTACAGTATATTAAATACGATTAATTAAATTATTAGCAATCCACAATTTAACTAACAGACTTTTTGGCAATTTACATCGTTTAACGATGTTACAAATGTTAATTTTATTTTATCCTTTAAAATCATTATTTTTGACTCATGTAAATTTCTTTAGAATGAATTTTGAACATTTGTATATCCAAAATCCCGATTTCCCAAATCGTTATATTTCCCCCGAAAAATTATTTTTTTACCTACAGAGCAATCTCAGCGATTATATTCAGGAGATTGGAAGATCCTATTTAGATAAACCTATTTACAAATTGAGTGTAGGAAATGGTGAGATAAATGTTCTTGCCTGGTCACAAATGCATGGCAATGAATCGAACGCAACACATGCGATGCTTGATCTATTATTTACTCTTGATAAGCATCCGGAATTAAAAGAAAATCTTTTCAATACAATCAGTTTAGATTTTATCTTTATGCTCAATCCTGACGGTTCTGAGAGATGGACGAGACTCAATGCTGCAGATATAGATCTAAACAGAGATTTCCATAATGAAGCAAGCACAGAAATAAAATTTTTGAAAAAATTGGTTTCTTCGAAGAAATATGATTATGCCCTGAATCTTCATGAACAACGAACTATTTTCACAACAGACGGAGTACATCCTGCGACACTCTCCTTTTTGGCACCTTCTGAAAATGAAGAGAGAACGGTTACCGAAAACAGAAAGAAATGTATGGCGGTCATTGGTCAAATTTATGACAGTTTAAAAGATGTGATACCTAATCAAATCGGAAGATATACCGATGAGTTCTATCCCACTTCTACGGGTGATAATTTCATCAAAGCCGGAATGCCTACGATTCTGTTTGAAGGCGGACATTTCATCGATGACTATACAAGAAAGGGAACAAGAAAATATTATACAATTGCTTTGTACTATGCATTAAAAGCAATCAGCGAACTAAAATCTGATACAATAGGCTGGGAAAAATATCTTGAAATTCCGGAAAATCAGGAGACGCATTACGATATTGTGTACAGAAATGTAAAGCTGAATACAGATCATGAATGTATTCTCGATATTGCCGTTCAGTACAGGGAGATTTTTGAAGAAGGAAAAGACGAAATATCATTTATTCCTTTTGTCGTAGAAGCGGGAGAGGTTAAGAAAAGAAAGGGTTGGCTGGAAATCGACTGCACCGGAAAAAGATTCATAAGCGAAACAAGATATCCGAAGCTGGATGCGGAAGTCAGTTTTAAAATAGAAGAATAAAAAAAGCGGAACAATTGGTTCCGCTTTTTTTATTCTTGTCATGCTGAGCAAAGTCGAAGCATCCCAATGAGTAGATTTTATAATCTGATTAGTTAACGACTTTAATTCCGTTAGCCACAAATCTGATTTCTTCTTTTGGCTTCGTGATTGCATCAATTTCTGCCTGAGGCTTTTTAGCATCTTCTGCATAATGTTTTTGCTCATCGATGGAAGTTACTTTTCTTTCGGCATTACCTTCTAACACTACGTTTTTACCTTTTAAAGCTGTCGGTACGAAAAACCCATAATCTTTCATTTTCACGAAAAACTGAGTATCGTCTTCAGTTTGAATGGTCAACCAACAACCTTTCTTATCACAAACGTCCACTACTTTTCCTTTGATGGCTACGTTTTCAACTTTTTTGTTGTCTTTTTTTAATTTTTTAGCCAGTTTATCTACGCTCATTGCTTTAGATTCTGCAGATGTAACTGTGGAACCGTAAGTATCACCTACGATTGCGTTTCCTGCCGGAGGTCCGAATTTCTTTCCTTCCTGTGCAAATGCAAACGTTGAAGCACTTACCGCTACTAAAAATAATATGGATTTTAATTTCATTCTTATATTTTTTCCAAAATTAATAATAAAAATCGAATTTCAAATGAATAAAAACTTGATAAAAAACAGTTCATTCATCAATTCAAAACAAAAAGCAAAAACAATTGCATATTTATCTATATTTGATGTGAATATTTGAATATGCAGAAAAAACTAAAACTTTGGGACGCTACCATGCTCGTAATGGGCTCCATGATTGGTAGTGGAATCTTTATCGTAAGTGCCGACATGATGCGAAATCTCGGCTCAGGTTACTGGATGATCGTGGTATGGATTATTACGGGAATTATGACCGTTGCTGCAGCAATCAGCTATGGCGAACTTTCAGCTCTGTTTCCTAAAGCGGGCGGACAGTACACCTATCTCACCGAAATTTTCGGTAAAAAAATGGGTTTCCTCTATGGTTGGGGATTGTTTACGGTTATTCAGACAGGAACAATTGCTGCCGTTGCAATGGCTTTCGGAAAGTTTACAGCCTATCTGGTGCCGGCACTTAATGATGCAGCTCCTATTTTCCAAAGCGGCGAATTTCAAATTACCTGGATTCAGATTTTGGCCATAGCCATCATTCTTTTACTCACTTACATCAATACAAGAGGGGTAGAAAGCGGAAAAATCCTTCAGAATGTGTTTACTGGTTCAAAAATATTAGCTTTACTAGGATTGATTGCTGCAGGTTTTATATTCGTCGATTTTTCACATTTGGCAGAAAACTTCAGTTTAGGAACAAATGCTTTTAATAATATTGATAAAGACACCACAGGAAATTTCTTAAAAACCGGCTGGGAATCAATTGATGGAATGACTTTAATGGGCGGAATTGCAGCTGCAATGGTAGGTTCAGTTTTCAGTTCTGTTGCTTGGGAAAGTGTGACTTTCGTTTCGGGAGAAATTGAAAATCCAAAGAAAAATGTGGTTAAGGCAATGATCTTGGGAACTTCCGCAGTAATGCTTTTATATATTGCAGTGAATTTTGTGTATTTAAATGCCATCGACCGTGATTCCATTGCATTTGCAGCCAATGATAGAGTTGCTGTTGCCGCTTCTCAGAATATTTTCGGAAGTGCAGGAACCGTAATTATTGCAGTTCTCGTAATGGTTTCTACGTTTGGTTGCAATAATGGATTAATCTTAGCTGGAGCAAGAGTTTTCCAGACCATGGCAAAAGACGGTCTGTTTTTTAAATCGGCTATCGACAACAATAAAAATGATGTTCCATCAAATGCCCTTTGGATGCAGGGAGTCTGGGCTTCTGTTCTGTGTCTGAGCGGACAGTACGGGAATCTTTTAGATATGATCTCATTTGTAATCGTTCTGTTTTACATGATCACCGTTTTCGGAGTGATTTATTTAAGATTTAAACAACCTAATCTAGAAAGGCCTTACAAAACTTGGTTATATCCGGTAACACCAATAATTTATTTGGTGATTGGAACAGTTTTCTGCGTTCTTCTTCTGATCTACAAGCAACAATACACATGGCCGGGCTTTTTGATTGTATTACTCGGACTTCCAGTTTACTATATTATTAATCGAAATAAAGACACTAATTCGTAATTTTTTTAGGAGCTTATTCCCGCTTTCACTACTCGCTTTTCCAGGTTTTTGGCGGCGGCAAAGCCGCCGCCAAAAACCTGGAAAGAGCTCAAACAGGCCGTTCAATAGGGGCTAGGGATCTGCACGTAGTTTAGTTTCCGTCATTGCGAGGAGCGCAGCTACGAAGTAATCTTTACATAAAACAAAGAGCATTTAAATAGAATATCAATTTTTCAAGCTAAACTATTTTAAGTAATGAAAACCTTTATGATCTTTTCTAAGTGAAACGCCTTTGTGTAACTTAAAAGCATTTAGTAGTCAAAAAATCCTTGCGCTCCTTTGTGTTTAAATTAGTTTTAGTCATTAGCAACTAAAGTTTCAAAAGATTATCATAAATTATTTCCCGAAAATGATTAATTTGGTATTTCATTTTAAATAATGACACCAAAAAATTAAAATAGAGAACAAAATATCTATGGACACACCAAATTACAGAATGCCCTTTGTGCCGTCAACCCTGATGTCTGAAGGGGGAAGTATAGACACCTGCGATATGGGTGAAAGTATTGCCCACAACATCATGTTGCTCATTACCACAAAAAAAGGCGAAAATAGATATGATGAAAATTATGGCAACGATGTTTGGAATCTGGAATTTGATAACGGAGTTACATCAGCCGTATGGGAAAATGTTTTTATCAAAAGTCTTAAAAAGCAGATTCAGGAATTTGAACCGAGAATCATTCACCCGCAAGTCGATGCCCATGTAGAAGTCGTAGAGCATAACTACGATACCAAAGAACATACAGAAATCAAGAAAAAAGTAAGAATTGCCATCAATGCAAAGATGGAAGCTACAGGAGAACGTTTCAGCTTTTCTACCGAACTGTTTCTGAGCCCGATGTCAATCGATTAATCACCACCTTATCACAAATATGAATTTAGATCAGAATATTTATTCGAAAGAGTCTGTAAAAGCACGAATGCTGCAAAATGCTACCAAAGTCTGGGGATTGAAAAGCCCGCAGTCACTGGATCCTTTTGTTAAACTTTTAATTGATGCTTTCAGTACTGAAGTTTTTAAAGCGAATAATGAAATTCAGACCGTTAATGCGAGAATTTTAGAAAAACTGGCGAAGCTTTTAACACCATCCATTTACACCCATCCGATTCCGGCGCATGCAGTTGCATTTACCGAACCTTTTGAATCTTCGGAAGTTCTGCTTGACCATACCGAATTTTTCTTCAGAAAACAGATGAATTCTACGGTAAAATCGGAATCAGATAAACAACTGAATATTCCGTTTACACCCATTGGAAGTGTAAAAACCAATAAGGCACAAACTGCCATTATGTTCGTTGGTAACACTTGCTACAGCATTGATGAACGTTTAAATAAAATTCCTATTTCAAGATTTCAGGGAAGACCTTCTGATTACAGAAAAGTAACAATTGGAATCAATGTTTCAAAATATACCAACGAGAAATTTCCAAGAACTTTAGGATTGTATTGTTCAAATCCTGCTTTTGAGCATTTAGATTTTGTCTATAAATTGCTTCCCTACATCACGGTTTCAAGTAACGGAAATCCTTTGTTTGTAAAGGAAGGTTTAACTTATCTTAAAAAAGAACAGACAGAAGGTTACGAACAGCTTTTTCATGAACAATCGATCCAGACAAAGATCATTCAGGATATAAAAAACATTTATCATCATAAATTTATTGAAGTAACCGGTCTTTCGAGAGATCTTTTTTCAGAAGTGGGAATGCTGCCACAGGATTTAGATTTTTTGAACGGAAGAGAAGAAATTCAGAAATATATTGACGGCAAAAACTTCTTGTGGCTGACTTTTGAATTTCCACCGCAGTTTTCTGCTGAGATTTTAGATAATTTCACTTTTGTGCTGAACGCTTTCCCAATTTACAATCGGGGTTGGAAAAAGACTGAATATAGCTTAGACATCATGGGAAATAATATTCCTTTGATCACTGAGGAAGGTGAACATTTCCTTTACGTAGATGAAGTTCAGGACGGGGAAGGAAGAAAGTACACAGAAATTCCATTCACGCCTTCTGATGATCTTAAAAAGGGGTTATACACCGTAAGAAAAGGTGGAATGGAAAGATTCAACAACAGAAATGCGGTGGATATGATTTCTAATGTTTTGGAATTGACAAGAGACGAGATTGCAGCTTTCTCTTTATTAAACCGTGACAACGTCAAAGGAATGCTGAGCGAAATGTCTGACAAGATGAAATCTATGGTGCAGAAAGTAAACAACGCCAAAAGAAGCATCAAGCAGGAACTCAACTACGTCATCATGGAACCTGTTGAGAAAACCGATCATACCTACGCATCATTCTGGATTACGCACTGTACTTTTGCCAATCACATGCGTCCCGGAACTGAACTTTCTAACCAATTAAAATCTCAGTCACTGATCCTTCTTACCGAAACCATCGGTGGTGCAGAGGAGCAGAAAGGTTCAGACAGTATTCAGGCTTACAAATATGCTTTGACGACCAGAGATAAAATTATTTCGCTTGAAGACGTTAAAAATTACGTGCGAATGGTTTTAAAAGATGAGCTAAAAGATGTCCGTGTAAAAAGAGGAACCATGATCAGTAACAAACCGAAGGAAGGTTTCGTTCGCACGGTTGAAGTCGAGGTTATTCCACAAAATTATTCTTTCTACGGAAGAGTGTACTGGGAAAATATGGCGAATATTCTGAGAAATCAAATTATCTCAAAAGCCATCGACGGAATAGAATATCGGGTAATGATTACCAATGAAGATGTAGATTTTTTTGAAAATTAAATTGAATAAAAATTCCGGAAAATGATTAATCTTCCGGAATTTTTATTTAAAATAAGATTAAATTATCCGATTCATTAAAGTTACTTCTCTGCTTTCCAACAAAGGAATAATTTGCTTCACAACCATATTCTGATAATGTTCTGAGTTTTTATGGAATTCTACCGCAGATTCATTTTCATAACCTTCAAATAAAATCAGTGTATTCTCATCGTTTTTACTCTGATGAATTTTGTAAAATAAATTTCCTTGTTCTTCTGAACTTTTTTGGGCAGCCTCTTTCATAATTTCCAAAACTGCATTAAGTTTCCCTTCTTTTACCTGCCATTTGGCATACAAGTAAATTGATTGTTCGCTCATCTTTTTATATTTAAATTATGATTTTTTAGATTCTAAAATCGAAACCATTTTTTCACCGACACCCTTTGCAGAGGCAGGATTTTGTCCGGTTACCAAGTTTCCGTCAGCGATACTGTTGGCAGACCAGGCTTCCGCAGCATGGAAAATAGCACCTTGTTCTGTTAAAGCCGTTTGCAAATCAAATGGAACATCTGCTCTTGCGTAGTTATCTTCTTCTTCAGTGGTGAAAGAAGTGATATTTTTACCATTTACCAAGTAACTTCCATCACTTAATTTCACATTCAATAAAGAAACAGGACCATGACAAACAGCTCCTACAACTGCATTTCTCTCATAAGCATCAGTGATTACCTTTTTTAATTCTGCATTTTCAGGCATATCCACCATCGGAGCCAGACCACCAGGAATGAAAACTGCATCATAATTGTTGACATCAACTTCAGATAATTTTGCAGCTTTGTGCATATCTTCCCAACCTTTACCTGTAAGGAATTTCAAATTATCAGGATCGCTGGCTAAATTTAATGCGTCTAAAAATGGAGATTCACCCGTTAAGCTTGCAAAATCAATTTGATAGCCTTCCTTTTCAAATTCTGCATAAGGATGTGCGACTTCAGATAAGAATGTTCCGGTTCTTCTGTGATTCTGACCGATTGCATTTGCATTGGATACAATTATTAATACTTTTGCTTTCATATTTTAAAATTTTAATTGATTTTTATTTTGTTTAAATTTCTATAGCAAATGTATGTCGATCCAAAGCCTCAATTGAAGGAGGGAAGTCACAAAAAAAGTGTGACCGAAATCACACCAAACCTTTGAATATTTTAAAACTTGAATTTTATACTTATTGTTGACAATATATCATAACTGAAAAAAACTTTGTGAGCTTTTATAAGTGAAATCGAAGATTCGACGAAGTCAAACGGCTTTGTGTAACTTAAAAGCAGTTAGTAGTTAAAAAATCTTCGTGTGCTTTGTGTTAAAATAAGATACTATGATTAAAAATCATAAATTAATTATTTAGTATTCGAATACAACCTGCTTAAAGTCTCTCTACTGACTCCAAGATATTCTGCAATGTATTTCTTTGGAATTTGCAGCATGAGATCGGGATAAAGTTTTGAAAACTCCTCATATCGTTGCTGAGGTGTACTCGATAACAAAAGTCGTATTCTTTCCTGCAAAGCAACATAACCGTTGGTAAGTTTGACCCTGAAAAAATGTTCCATTTTATGAAATTCTGATGATAATTTTTCTCTTCCTTTTAAAGTAAGACAGAGAACTTCACCATCAGTGAGACATTCTACGAACATGGCTGACTTATTCTGTTTAAAGTAACCGGAATAATCGGTCATCCACCAATTTTTTTTTGCAAACTGTACAATGTGCTCTTTGCCGTTTTCGTCAAGATAAAATACTTTGTAAATTCCATCTAAAACCAGAAATTCAAATTGTACATCATCGCCTTCATGAAGCAGAAACTGATTTTTTCGGACGTTCTTAAGTGTGAAAAATTTTTTAATAGATTCAAATTCTTCATCTGTAATTCTGGTTATTTCTTCGATATGCTGCCGTAATCTGTTCATGAATGTTTATTAATACACTGTAAATTTAGATAAAATTGATGAAGATAAAAGATAATGATTCTTGATAAGATTACAGAAAAGAAACAGGTGAAAAAGAGTTTCTTGTTGGTATCTACTTTTTGCTCAATAAAATTTAAGCAATCGACGAAATAGAATATCCTGTAATAACTACTTATGAGGATACAATCTTTTTTTACAATATATATATTAAAGAACTGTCACTAACTAAAAAGTTAATGACAGTTTTGTTTTACAATAATTAATCTGATTATATGATATGTATTTTTTTTAACTTTAAATTTCAAGTTGTTTATAATGAGAATTATTGTGGTATGATAATTTGTTTATAATTTAATTCTGATTTCGCCGGTACTTGTTTTGTATAGCTTACCAACTGCCAAACCACCTGTAGCCGCAGCTGCATCATTAGCATACGTTGGAAGTGTACTAAAATTAAAATCTGCTGCGGAAACCGACGCTCTTGTTACAGATTTTATAACACCTGTAGAAGTTGCAACTACAATCCTGTCTGCCGATGTTCCGGTGTAAGCCGTTGCATTGATATTTCGGATTCTGAGACCACCTCTGCCTGCAAACTGAGCACCTCCTAAGTCTAATAATTCAGTTGGTTTTGCATCATCTTCTTCACCACTTACGCCTATTGCAGTGTTACCATTTCTAAGTACAGTCATGGCATTGTTGAAAGTGTAAGGTGGTGTATAAGAATTACCATTACCTATCTGAAATAAAGCATCTGTGGAAACGGGTGCAGAAGTAAGAGACCCAGTGCGGATGGCGTTTCTTTCTCCGATTGCGGTTCCAACAAATGAGGCTGCAAGTGTCTGTCTTCCCATTGCTGTTGAAGCGTGTCCTTCGGCAGTTGTATAGGCGCCTATTGCTACAGACTGATCTCCACTCGCAGTTGCAGTGTGTGTACTTAAGGCAAGCGAATATAATCCACTAGCCACGGCATTTAAACCGATAGCCATGCTGAATATATTACTCGATGTAGGATTCATGCCAAATGCGGATGAATAATAACCAGTAGCTTTCGCATTTTGTCCTATGGCAACTGAATAATCTCCGGTAGCCTCTGATTGATTTCCTCCCATTGATAATGAATATGGGCCGCTAGCAATATTAAATGATCCAATTGCTTGAGCTCTTATACCACTTGCATTATTTCTCCAACCAAGTACAGTAGAGTTTTCTCCAGAAGCTCTGTTTTCTACGCCATAAGCTAAAGAATTTACACCAGGTATAGATGTTCCGTTAAGTTCATCAGCATGAGGTATACCTCCACGCATATTGCCTCTAATATCAAATTTTGCAAGCGGTTTTATTGCGGCAAAATCACCAATACCTACGTTACCATTTTGATAAATATTTTGGGTATTTATTGTGGCTGCGGTTGTTGTGTTTTCTAAATTCCAAGGGTTTGCAGCTGCAACAGAATCCCCATTCATTTTTTGCCATATATTACCATCAAAATAAAAATAGCCGGATGTTGTTACATTAACAGTCTTTGTAGTTGTAGAACTTGAAAGCAAAGCCTCAGTTATGTAAACAATAGCGCCGGTCTGTTGAGTGTCATAATTAGCATCTTTAGCTTTTAGTTCAGAACCTTTGAGTCTGGGAGCAATAAATCCATCGATTTTTGTAATGTCTGAGGGGGATGCCATTACATCTAACGTAGCTTTGGGAGTTTCGGTGTTAATACCTACTTGGGAAAAAGCAAATCCGGTAATGAGACTGCTTAAGAGAATAAATTGTTTTTTCATTTGTTTGTAAATTTTTAGAACTGTATTTTATTATCGTGTGTATTTTTTCATTTTAGCTGAGATTTATTATTTCCGTATGAATTGTTTTTGTGACTTTTCAAAAGTAGCTTTGTTGAGTTACTGCTACAAATATTTACTGGCTAGTATTCAGGAAAATGGGTGATTATAATCGAATTTCAAAGTATTGATTTTAAGTATTTTATATCTTATTTTGTAATGTTTTTTGTTCTCGAAATTTGTTGTTTTAAATAGGTGCTTATTGTATGTTAATTATTTAATTTTTCTTCATTTAAAGCCTGAAGATAATGTGACGGGGAAGTATCTGTGATTTTTTTAAATGCAATCGCAAACTTACTCTGAGAAGAAAAACCTGCTTCATCGGCTAAACTTGCTATTTTATATTTTTGGTATTTAGAATCGCTTTTGAGTTTTTCAAGAATATATTTTATTCGCAATTCATTGATATAATTATTAAAATCTTTATGCTTAAAATTATTAATCACATAAGACAAATACTTGGTATTGGTGTCACAGTAGGTGGCGAGATAGGGAAGTGATATAGAATTTCGAGTAAATAAAGTAGAATTTTCAAATTTTTCAAGTTTTGCAAGCAGTTTTTTCTCGGTTGCAGGCGTCATCATTGCAGGCTGCTCAAAATCTAAATTATTGATGATTTCTTTATCTGTACTTTCTTCTAAATTTATAACTTTCTGAATATTATTATCTTGGATTTGTTTTGTGTTTATTTTGATGTTTGTATGTTTTGCTTTATAATTCGAACTTTTAATAAAAACCACAATAATACAGATACAAAAAAGTATTATAAGAAGAATAAATATAAGGCTGTTTCTGTGAGATTTTTTTTCTTCAATTTTGTGTTTTTGTTGTGAGTCAGAATATTCTTTGTCGATAAAAGCAGCTGTGTTATAAGATATTTTTTCTTTTGTAGAGTCTTGTTTAATTTTTACTTCAGCTAGTTTTTCGATGTTTTTTGTAGCAAAATAGTATTGCTGAGAAGTATTATAAATTTCATCTTTTAAGCTCAGATAGTTAGATTGTTCTGCAATACTTTCTGCTTTATCAAGGTAAAATTTTGCTTTATCAAGATTTTTTGTTTCAATGTATACTTGTGCAATTCCGCTGAAAATTAAACCTTTTAAATAATTATCTGGCATTGGAGCTAAAATTGATTCTGCTTTCTGGTAAAGACTTAGTGCTTGTTCATAATCACCTAGCTTATATTTGCAGAGCCCTTCTAATTGGTAATTGTTAGCAATAAGCGTAGGTTCTTTGTTTCCAATAATTTTAAAAAGATGATTCGATTGATTTACATAATATAAAGCTCTTTTATAACTGTTAAACTCTATTTCACAATAGGCTTTTTCCTGCATCACAAACCCCAACATATTACTTGCGACAGATGTACTATTAATTTTTTTAATCACATACTCAGACTTATGGATATAGTCTTTAGCCTGGTTAAACAATCCCAGACTCCTATATTGAGATGATAGAAAACCATATATTTTTGATTGCCATAAATAATCATCAGAATTTCTAACATACTCTTCAGCCTTTAATGCATATTCTAAAGATTTTCTATCATTACCAGATTGTTGTATAAGCGTTGCAGAAAGCATGAGGCTTTTGGCTTTAAATTTTGGAGTTTCTGAAATATTATAAAGAGAATCTGCAATTTCTAAAGCTTTTTTAAAATCCTTTTGAGCGGTTTCCAAATAAGTCTTGTTGTACATCCGATTGTATTTCTCAGGATCTTGTGCTTTTAGATTGCTTGTAATTATAGCTATTACAAAATACAATGAGAGTATTGATAGATTTTTAACCATATATTATTAGTTTTAATGCTTTTGCATCTTAATTCCAAATTTAGTGTTATTTGAATGTGAAAATTGTGATTGTAATTTAATATTTGTTAAGATAGGAGAGATTGCAGTGGAAACTATCTGATTAATGATTAATAAAAAATCCTATCGTTAGAAATCGTTAAACATTTGATATATGAAATTGTATACTCTATACATTAATCATAATTCTAAACTAGTTTAGAATTATGATTGAATTTAGTATCAGATTATTATAATAAGAGTTATAATCCATATCATTTTACCTCAATAAAAATATGGTTTTGTAAATAATTATAAAAGAAAGAGTTTGACGTATTCCCGAAAATGAATAGTTTAAATAATAATTTTTGTCTTTTAATTCACTAATTATGAGGTTTTTATAAAAAAAAAATTTTATGAATTTTAAAATAGAATTATAACGAAAATGCAAGTCTTTATTTTCCTGAAAACGATTGGAGTAGAAAAATTTGTTGTCCTTCGATATTTGTAATTTTACAAACCTAAGTACTCAAATACAATTTTTCAATACCAAAAATCACTGGTTTATATAAATAACGAGTGATTTTTTTTAATCAAAATTTATATCTTGTTATGAAAATTAATAACAAAAATAACGTTAGAAATATTAGATTTTATCTTCTATTTCTTTACATCATATTAATCATCATCGCAATTGTTGTTTTAAAGGGATGTTTTCAGATTTTCATGATATGTATTGCAAATGCAATCTTATGTTTTGTTATATTTTTTAATTATTGCGAATTTGAATATTCGGGAGAATGTATTTCTTTTAAAAAATATTCTGTTTTCAAGAGTGGTTACATACGTCCATTTGTAGAAATGCCTGTTATTTATTTTAAAGATTTTGAAATAAAAAGATGTATGTTCACGTATATTTTAGTTATAACTTTTGATAATGGAACTTCAGCAAAGAAGAATATCAGTTTATCATTAAAATGGTATAATGACCAACAGATTACTAATATCACAAAAGTTTTAACCTTATTAAAAGAGAAGATCAATAGTGAAATTTCTTAAAAACGTTTTTAATTAAATTTAAATAAATTGATTAAGTTAAACGATAATGGTGCACTGTATTTTAGATTTAAAATTTAAAAAAAATGATGAGGTTCTGTTTAAATCCAGACGATTTTTAACTCAATAAATTCCATAAAATTCCGTAATTTTGCAAATCGTGATTTTCATGTAAGATCACCCCAAATTATGAGTGAATCAAAAGAATATATAGAAGTTTACGGAGCCAGAGAACACAATCTTAAAAACATTGATGTCAAAATTCCGCGCAACGAACTGGTGGTCATCACCGGACTTTCCGGAAGCGGAAAATCGTCATTGGCTTTTGATACCATTTTTGCCGAAGGTCAGCGTCGTTATATCGAAACATTTTCTGCTTATGCACGTCAGTTTTTAGGAGGTTTGGAACGTCCCGATGTTGATAAAATCGAAGGATTATCTCCCGTAATTGCCATTGAGCAAAAAACAACCAACAAAAACCCACGTTCAACGGTTGGAACGGTGACAGAACTTTACGATTATCTTAGACTTTTGTTTGCGAGGGTTTCAGATGCTTATTCATTGTCTTCAGGAAAGAAATTGGTAAGCTATACCGAAGATCAGATTCTTGATACGATTAAAGAAAATTATAAAGGTGAAAAGTTGATGTTGATGGCACCTGTTGTTCGTTCGAGAAAAGGTCATTATCATGAACTTTTTGTTCAGATGGCTAAAAAGGGGTACGGACAAGCCAGAATTGATGGTGAATTACAGGATATTGAATATGATTTAAAACTCGACCGTTACAAAACTCACGATATCGACATCGTCATCGACCGTTGGATCATCGGTGAATCTGCCTCTGAAACCCGAATGGAGAAATCACTAAGAACTGCAATGGAAATGGGTGAAGGCGTAATCGGAATTCAAAAGTTGGGAAGTACAGAGATTGAATATTTCTCAAAAAATTTAATGGATGCCGAAACAGGTCATTCATTGGCTTTACCGGAACCGAATACCTTTTCGTTCAACTCTCCGAAAGGAAGCTGCCCAAGCTGTAAAGGTTTAGGAACTATCAAGAAAATCAACACCGATTATTTTGTCGAAAATCCTAAATTATCGATCAATCAGGGAGGTTTATTGCCTCTGGAAGATATTAAATCGAATAAATGGATTTTAGCACAGATCAAAAATATTCTTGAAATTTTCGGGTTAGGATTGACGACTCCATTTAAAGATATTCCTGCAGAAGCGTTGGATTATATATACAACGGCTGTCACAAAGAATTTAATAAAGACCTGAAATATGCAGGAATTACCAAAAAGATAAAAATTAGCTTTGATGGTTTGATTCCTTTTATGGAAGAAATCATTGACGAAAAAGAGTCTTATGAAGGTGTTTTGCTGGAAAGGCATTTTACAACCGAAGAAACTTGTCCGGATTGTAAAGGAACTCGTCTTCAGCCGGGAAGTTTAAGTTTTAAAATCGACGGAAAAAATATTGCTGAGATCAATGGTTTGAGTTTAACCGATTTGAAAGATTGGTTGAGAGATGTAAAAGATAAATTTTCGCCGAAAAATGCAATTATCGCTCACGAGATTTTAAAGGAAATCGAAACCAGACTTCAGTTTTTACTGGATGTCGGTTTGGAATATTTAAGTCTGAGCAGAAGTTCAAAAACGCTTTCGGGAGGAGAATCTCAGAGAATCCGCTTGGCAACGCAGATCGGTTCTCAGTTGGTGAATGTTCTGTATATTTTGGATGAACCAAGTATTGGTTTGCACCAGAGAGATAACGAAAGGCTAATCAAATCACTTAAAAATCTTCGTGACATCGGAAACTCTGTTTTGGTGGTAGAGCACGACAAAGACATGATTATGGAAGCCGATGAGGTTTTGGATATTGGTCCGAGAGCAGGAAAATTCGGTGGAGAAATTCTTTGGCAGGGAAAACCTGCAGATCTACTGAAAGCAGACACCATCACAGCAGATTACATCAACGGAAAAAGAAAAATTGCCATTCCGGAAGTCAGAAGAGAAGGAAATGGTAAAAGTATCGTCTTAAAAGGTGCTACAGGAAACAATCTTAAAAATGTAACCCTTGATATTCCGTTAGGAAAATTGGTGGTTGTGACAGGAATTTCAGGAAGCGGAAAATCATCCCTGATTAACGGAACTTTGTATCCGATCTTGAACAAACATTTTTACAGAGCCGTTCAGGAACCTTTGCCTTACAAAAAAATAGAAGGTCTCGACAATATTGATAAAATTGTGGATGTTGATCAGACTCCGATTGGGAGAACACCCCGTTCAAATCCTGCAACCTACACAGGAATGTTCACCGACATCAGAAATTTATTTTCTGAATTGCCTGAAAGTAAAATCCGTGGTTACAAACCTGGAAGATTTTCTTTCAACGTAAAAGGCGGAAGATGCGAAACTTGTCAAGGAGGCGGTTTGAAAGTCATTGAAATGAACTTTTTACCTGATGTTTACGTGCATTGCGAAACCTGCAACGGAAAACGTTTCAACAGAGAAACGTTGGAAGTTCGCTACAAAGGAAAATCGATTTCCGATGTTTTGGATATGACGATTGATGAAGCGGTAGATTTCTTCCAGCCGATTCCTAAGATTTTTGCAAGAGTGAAAACTTTACAGGACGTAGGTTTGGGTTATATCACGATGGGACAGCAATCAACCACACTTTCCGGAGGTGAAGCGCAGCGTATCAAACTGGCAACAGAATTAGCAAAAAGACAAACAGGAAATACTTTATATATTCTTGATGAACCCACAACCGGACTTCATTTTGAAGACGTAAAAATTCTGATGGATGCCATTAATAAGTTGGTAGAATTAGGAAACTCATTCATCATCATCGAACATAATATGGATGTGATTAAATTGGCAGATCATATTATTGACGTTGGTCCAGAAGGCGGAAAATACGGTGGTGAAATTATTGCCAAAGGAACTCCGGAGGAAATTATTAAGTCGAAGAAGAGTTTGACTGGGAAGTATTTGAAGAAGGAGATGTAAAAATATTAGTCACATAATAAGGAAAACCACAATGTAAATTGTGGTTTTTTTATTTACTTTTGGGAAAAACTAATAAACATGAGCTTTAAACTTTTAGCGATTAGGCCTTTAGATGGTTGTAATCCAAAATTTCTTAAAAACTTAACTCCGAATCAGATCTACCAATTTTGTAATGATTATAAGTTTATCCAAGATAAGGATGAAAATGTAAACTCTATTGAGTATAATGAAACCGTACCCGAGGAACTTTATTATCAAGGAGACGGAGATTTCAAAACAAAAATTAATATCTCAGCTATTGTTGGAAAAAATGGAAGTGGGAAGAGTGCTTTGGTGGAGTTAATGGTTGCTTTTGTAGTAAAATTGTCTTTAGAAATAAAGAATGATTTTATTAAAACTGAAAACCTGTATTATGATTCTAATGAAGAAAGACGGAATGAATTGATTGCCAATTTTGATAATAGTAAAATACAGGATTTAAAAGACATTCATGTTGAATTATTTATTACACATAAGGCTAAACCTTGTATAATTCAAAGTGAGGAGTTAAAATGTTTTGGAAGCAATGCTAGAGAGAAAATTAGAAAAATTACATTAAAAGACAATGAAATTATAATAACAGATTTTCAAAAAAATAATGATATTTTCAAAAAAGAAAATTTTGATATTTCGAAGGAAATTTTAAAATCTGGACAAGAAATAGAACATTTAAAAATTAGTCGTGAAGAATTACATTTTTTCCAAGACTTTTTCTACACAATGGTTATCAATTATTCTCATTATGGTTACAATACATTGGAAACTGGAGAATGGTTAAAAGGTGTTTTTCATAAAAATGATGGTTATCAATTACCTGTAGTAATTAATCCTATGAGAGAAGAGGGAAATATCGACATCAATTCTGAAAAAGAACTCTCAAAATCAAGATTTTTAGTCAATATTCTTCAAGAACCTTCATTGCGTACTATTTCGGAAGGAAAAGAAGTAAAGTATCTAAGCATTGAGCTAAATGAATTTAAATTTTCAGGTATTAATGATGATAAACCAGAAGAATGGCATGATTGGGATAAAGAAAATAAGAAAAATAAATGGCTAGATATTTCGGAAGAGGATAAACTTGAAATTTTGAACTCTATTTTTTCAATATTTTATGAAGATGAAGTAATTACGATAAATACAAATCATTTTTTCTATCCATTCATACGTGATTATATTATTTCTAAACTGATCAGGATGCGCCATTATTCAGTTTATAATGATTTTAATGATTGTTTTAAAAGTAACGATGTTGAAGTTCCATATTATGATTCTATAATAATAAAAAGAAGATTATCAATTAATAACAAAGAAAAATTAACTTCTTATTTTAAAGCTATTGAACAAGATCCAAGCCATAATACAGATAAAGTTAGACAAGCTTTGTTTTTTTTGAAGTATTTGTATTTGGATGAAGCTGATCTTTATGAAAAAAATACTGAATTAATGAATATTGAAGTCCTTTATAAAAAAATTGATGAACCCTTTCAGAAATTAATGGAACCATATAAATATTTAGATGAGGCTAAGACAATTGAAATTGAACATAAATTTTCTATAAAAGAATCTTTACCATCAATTTTCAAAGTAAATTATTATTTTGAAAATAATCCTCATTCTAAGAATAATTTTGACAATTTTAGCTCTGGTGAAAAGCAAAAAATATTTAGCATTCATTCTGTTATTTATCATTTAAGAAATTTGAAATCTGTTAAAGCAGATCATGAAAGGGGAGAAAGAGAAAATGATAAGAAACTTATTTATTATAATAATGTGAACATTATTTTTGATGAAATAGAATTGTATGCCCACCCCGATTTTCAAAGAAAATTTATTAATGATTTACTTAAAGCATTAAATTCTGTCAAGCAGTTAAATCAAAATCTGAACCTCCTTTTCATCACACATTCGCCTTTTATTTTATCAGATATTCCTAAGCAGAATGTCTTGTTTTTGGAGGTGGAAAATGGAAAATCAAAACCAAGTTCTTATAAAGGAGATAACACATTTGGAGAAAACGTTCATCAAATGCTTACTGATGGCTTTTTTATTACAGACACAAAAGGAGCTTTTGTTACAAGTAAAATTAATGAGTTTTTAAAGCTTTACAAAAATACAATAAAACTGAATGAAACTGAAAAACCTATTGATTTTGAAAAAGAAATAAAAAAGTATGAAAAATTAATAAACTTGATTGGAGAAGATTATGTTAGGAACATATTGAAGAATCATTTAGAAGAATTATTTAAACATTTTAATATTCCAAGAAACAAAACTAAACAAGAATTGGAACATGAGAGAGCGGATTTAGAAGAAAAATTAAAAATCATTAATGACCAACTGAAAAATGAGAAAAATTAATTACCCACAAAAGGATGTCTTTAAATTAGCTTACTATAATTTAATAAAAGAAAAGTTTGAAGAAGGTGAAATTGATGAAATTTTAAAGAAAGTAGCTTTTGGTTGGAATTTAAAAAAGCTTTTAACTGCTGATTTCAGTGAGTTATTACAAATTATTAGTCTGAATGATATTAAAAATAAAGAAATAGAAAAGCTAAATTCTTATTTTAAGAAAGGAAAAAAGGGTAAAATAATATATGAATATGAATTAAAGCAACCTAAGATCTCTAAATTTATGATGGATAATGATATAGAAATGAAAACTTGTCATTACTGTAATATTGATTTTATAAACACGATAGAGGAAAATTTAAAATTTTCTTCATTAAATCAATTTTATTTAGAAGCTCCTTATGAAGTTTTAATGTTTATACCAAAAATAAAAAAAAATGAAGCCGAAGAAATAATAAATAAGAGATTTGGAAATAAAATTATTAATTGGTCAAAAGAAATCTCTCCAGAATTTTATAAATGGACTTTCAATAAATTTAATTCTAAAACAATATCCAATACGGAAAGACTTGATTTGGAAAATATAACAATAAAAAAAAATCATTTTACTTTAGATCATATTTTGCCGAAAAATAAATTTCCTTTTTTGTCACTAAGTATTTTTAATCTTGTTCCATCTTGTTATTCATGCAATTCTAAATTTAAACATCAAAGAGAATTTATACCAAATGAAGAATTAGAAAAAATAAGCCCAACGTCTGATAAATTTGAATTCAATGAGTTAATAAAATTTAAAATGAAATTTGATGTAGATGATATTAAATTTGAAAAAAAAATTAAGGAAATAAAAGAAATCAAGGATGTTGATATAAGGATTGAAAATAAAGATAATTTATCTAGTGTTGATCAGTTCATAGACATTTTTAAACTAAGACCAAGGTATGAATTTCATAAAGGCATTTCATTCAAAATGATAGATAAAAGAAAGAAATACCCTGATTCGCAAATAAGAGAAATTGCAAATCTTTTAAAATGTGATGAACAATCCATAAAAGAAGATCTTTTTGGTAAAGAATGTTTTGAGTCAAACAATGAACCTTTCGAAAAATATAAGCAAGATATCGCCAAACAATTAGGCATAATTTAACTCCAATGTTAACAATTCAATTATTTTAAAAATTTAATTAATTGATTATCAGTTGTTTAAACCACAATGTTAACCCAATGTTAACTCAATGTGAAATTAGTATGAATATTTTTTTATATCTTTGAATTAGAAATCAAAACAAATTTAATATCTAATTTAAAATCAAATGTTTATGAAAAATAAAATTCAAATATTCGTTGCTTCAATTTTCGCATTAGGATTAACAGCAATTGTAGGAAATGTAAAAGCTCAGACAACTTCAAACAATAATATGATTCAGGAAGTTCAATTGAATAAAAATGATGCTTTTAATGAAATCAGAAATCTGTTGATTGCAAATTTCGATTTTACAAATTCTGATTACAAGCAGGGAATCGTAAATTCTGAAGTCAAATTTGATATTGCTGACAATGGAAAAATCGTGAATGTACGTTCAAAAGGTGATTGTAAAAATGTAAGTAAAGAAATTGAAAATGTTTTAAGCCATCTTCAGTTTAAAATTGATGCAAGAAAACTTAATGAAAACATGATTGCCTCATCTTATGTGATGCCTGTGACTGTTGATATTACCCACAGATAAATTGAAATAATTGATCAAACAAACTATATACAATTTCCCTAAACTGCTTGAAAAAGCAGTTTTTTTATTTCCTGTAATTGCATACATTTGAATTTAAATTTTCCACACCGTGAATCCCATTCTTGATGTTGTTATTCGCTCCCTCTGCGTTTTCCTTTTTATGGTGATCGCCATTCGTCTGTTTGGGAAAAACCAGCTTTCACAACTGAATGCGGGAGATGTTGTTTTGCTGCTTTTAATTTCAAATGCTGTTCAGAACGCAATGGTAGGTGAAAACACTTCGTTGGAAGGCGGAATTGTAGCTGCCTTGGTTTTGTTTGCTGCAAATTTTATTTTAAAAAGACTCATGTTTTCAAGCCCTTCGTTTGCAAGTTTTATGGAAGCAGATCCTGTGATTTTAGTGAAAGACGGAGTTGTAGATCATGTGGCTTTGCGAAAGGTAAAAATTAGTTTTGATGAATTGAACGAATCCATCAGAGAACACGGAATTGAAAGTATCGAAAATGTGAAGCTTTCGATTTTGGAAGTCGATGGAAATATCAGTGTGATCTCTGAAGATCAAAAAGATAAACAGACCCATTATTCGAGAATTAAAAGAAAAAATAAAAGAAAATATCATTAAAAAATGAACTACGAAATAAGAGAAATGCTTCCTAAAGACGAAACCCGTGTGATGGAAATTTTTCAACAGGGCATTGATAGCGGAATTGCAACTTTCGATACCGAACTTCCCAATGTTGAGGTCTGGAATACAAGCTTTATCAACGACTGTCGCTGGGTTTTGGAAAACGAAAACAGTGAGGTAATTGGTTGGTGCGCTTTGAAGCCTGTAAGTAAAAGAGAATGTTTCAAAGGGGTCGCTGAGGTAAGTATTTATTTTGATCAGAATTATGTCGGGAAAGGTTTAGGGTCACTTTTATTAAGAAAGCTCATTGTCGACAGTGAAAACCACGGATTCTGGACTTTACAATCCAATATTTTCCCGGAGAATGAAGCTTCTATAAAATTTCATTTAAAAAACGGTTTTAGAACGGTTGGTGTCCGTGAGAAAGTAGGAAAGCTTCACGGAGAATGGAAAGATTTGGTCATGCTTGAAAGGAGAAGTGAAATTGTACTTTAAATCTCACTAATTTTTTTTTGGTTTGGATAAGTAGTCTTTTGGCATTTTGATTGTATCATTCAGATTATTAATTTAAAATAATTTGATTATGAAATTTCTTAAAAATACAGTCGCAATGCTAATCTTAGCGGGATTTTTTTCATCATGTGTTCCACATCCAAGCCAAAGACCGATGCCACCAGGACACGATAAAAAAGTAGAAAAACTGAAAGAAGCTCATCCAAAAAACAGAAATAGATAAGGTTCTACACATATGATTTTAGAAATTATTTCGTTATACGATTATAATCTTTCTCAATTTTTGGCATTATCATTGCATTTTTTGAGAAGTTAACTTGAAATTTTTATCATTATGAAGTTGTTATCTAAAGTAATTGGTGTGTTCTTAGTTATTTTTGCAGTTGCATTTTATCAGGCAGAACCTACCCAAAAACGCCATCATCCTCACTCGTACAAACATCATCATCGTGGCCATCACAAGATGAAGTACAAAAGAGTAGCGTACCATAAGGCTCCAAGGCATTATTATAAGAAACACTATTACAGACCTGCGAGACCTTACAGGCATTATACTCACAAAAGATACAGACAACCCCGTGTTTATCATAGCAGACCGGTTGTTGTGGTTAATTTATAAAAATAGGCTGTCTCAGAAATGAGACAGCCTATTTATTTTATCAGCTTGAAAAGATTTTGTCTAAAATATAAATTAGATTTTCTTTTTCTTAGGATTTAAAAAAGTATTAAATATCATTACTTCCTGTCCGAACTTTTTTTCGATTCTTTCAGAGATGTTTAATAGTTCACTCTCCATAAACTCAGTTCTTTTTTCTTCATCATCAAAAATCAAAAGAAGATTATAGTTTTTTCCGTCTTCAATGAAGTCGCTGTGTACCTCAGAGAGGATATATTTTTCGACATCCAAAAGATTTTCTGTCATCAAAACCAAGGTGTCATCCACGTAATTTTCCCATTCTTCGATATTGTCTTTTGTACAATGGAAAGTAATGCTCAATACGCTCATATTTTTAAGAATTTTTAAGATTATTTGAATAAATAGTTCGGCAAAAAT
This sequence comes from Chryseobacterium sp. C-71, assembly GCF_020911865.1. NCBI lineage: Bacteria > Pseudomonadati > Bacteroidota > Flavobacteriia > Flavobacteriales > Weeksellaceae > Chryseobacterium > Chryseobacterium sp. C-71. Next base: position 647,467 of record NZ_CP087131.1, on the reverse strand, counting down.
CGGTAAAATTTTCGTAAATTAGCCCGTTATTAAATATTCAAATTAAATAGTTTTCAGGTTGTTTTTTAAACATCTGATTATCATTACAATAAAAGTTATATATGCAAAGAGAAGGAGAAAGATTGATTCCTATCAACATCGTTGATGAAATGAAGTCATCTTATATTGATTATTCAATGTCCGTTATTGTTTCAAGAGCTTTACCGGATGTAAGAGATGGCTTGAAACCTGTTCACAGAAGAGTACTTTATGGTATGTATGGATTAGGGGTTTTTTCAAACAGAAAATACTTAAAATCTGCAAGAATCGTAGGGGATGTTTTAGGTAAATATCACCCACACGGAGATTCTTCTGTATACGATGCAATGGTAAGAATGGCACAGCCATGGAGCTTGCGCTATCCACAGGTTGACGGGCAGGGTAACTTTGGTTCAATGGATGGTGATCCGCCTGCAGCAATGCGTTACACCGAGGCAAGATTAAAGAAAATTTCAGACGAAATTTTATCTGATCTTGATAAAGAAACGGTTGACTTTCAAAATAACTTTGATGACAGTTTGACGGAACCGAGCGTAATGCCCACAAAAGTTCCCAATCTTTTGGTAAACGGTACCTCAGGTATTGCGGTGGGGATGGCCACCAATATGGCTCCTCACAACTTATCTGAAGCGGTAGATGCAATTACAGCATACATCGATAACAGAGAAATTACTATTGACGAATTGATGCAGCACATCGTTGCTCCGGATTTTCCTACGGGTGGAATTATCTATGGATATGACGGGGTAAGAGATGCTTTTCATACAGGAAGAGGAAGAGTAGTTTTAAGAGCTAAAGTAAGCTTTGAAGAAGTACACAATAGAAATGCAATTATTGTAACTGAAATTCCTTATCAGGTTAATAAAGCTGAAATGATTGCGAGAACTGCTGAGTTGGTAAAGGATGAAAAAATTCCGGGTATCTACGAAATCAGAGACGAATCAGACAGAAACGGGATGCGTATTGTTTATGAATTGAAAAACGATGCGATTCCTAATGTTGTTCTTAACTTATTATATAAATATACTTCGCTTCAGACTTCTTTCAGTGTTAATAATATTGCATTGGTACACGGAAGACCGGAGCAGTTGAATTTAAAGGATATCATCCACCATTTTGTTGAGCACAGACACGTTATCATCGTAAGAAGAACGGAGTATGAGCTTAGAAAAGCAAGAGAAAGAGCACATATTCTTGAAGGTTTCATGAAGGTGATCGGAACCCAGGATTCTTTAGATAAAGCGATTGCGATTATTCGTCACAGTGCCAATCCACAGGCAGCGAAAGAAGGAATTATTCAGGAATTTGATTTGTCTGAACTTCAGGCTCAGGCGATTCTAGACCTTCGTTTGGCTCGTTTGACGGGAATGGAGCTTGACAAAATCCGTGATGAGTACGAAGCAATTATGAAAGAAATTAATAATTTGGAAGATATTTTGGCAAACGAACCAAGAAGATTCCAGATCATTAAAGATGAATTGGTTGAAATTAAAGAAAAATACGGCGACGAAAGAAGAACAGAAATCGATTATTCGGGAGGTGAAATGTCTATTGAAGATATTATTCCGAACGAAGCGGTAGTTCTTACGATTTCTCATGCAGGATATGTGAAGAGAACGTTGCTTTCAGAATACAAAATTCAAAGTAGAGGTGGTGTTGGGAACAAGGCTGCGACGACGAGAGATTCAGATTTCTTAGAGTACATCGTATCTGCAACCAATCACCAATACATGTTGTTCTTTACAGAAAAAGGTAAATGTTACTGGTTAAGAGTATTTGAAATACCTGAAGGTTCTAAAACTGCAAAAGGAAGAGCGGTACAAAATTTGATCAACATCGAGCCAGATGATAAGATTAAAGCATACATCAGAACCAATAACTTAAAAGATTCTGAATATGTAAATCAAATGAGCGTACTAATGGTAACCAAAAATGGCACAATTAAGAAAACCTCTCTTGAAGCATATTCTAGACCAAGAGTAAATGGTGTAAATGCAATTGAAATTAGAGAGAATGATATGTTGCTTGGTGCATACCTTACAAATGGTACATCTGAAATCATGATTGCTACGAAGAATGGTAAATGTATACGTTTCCCTGAAGCGAAAGTGAGAGAAGTGGGTAGAGGATCTATTGGAGTTCGCGGGATCAGCATGGAAGATAATGATGAGGCAATCGGTATGATTGTGGTGAACGATATCGAAAATGACACAGTACTTGTAGTATCTGAAAAAGGATATGGAAAGAGAACTGCTGTTGAAGATTACAGAATTACCAACAGAGGTGGAAAAGGTGTTATAACGCTAAATATCACTGAAAAAACAGGTAATCTTATTGCCATTCAAAACGTAACAGACGACGACGGATTGATGATTATCAATAAATCTGGTGTTGCGATCAGAATGAATATGAACGAGATGCGTGTGATGGGTAGAAATACTCAGGGTGTAAAAATGATCAATCTGAAAAAGAATGACGAAATTGCAGCCATCGCAAAAGTTGAAATGGATAAAGATGTAGTGGAAGAAGAGGAACTTTTAGAAGGCGAAGAAGGCGCAATTCTTCCTACAGAAGATAGCGACGCTCCTGAAATAGAAAATAATTCAGCGAACGAAAGCTCAGAAGATACAACTGAAGATACTACTTCTGAAGAATAATTAAAATAAAAATAAAATTGTTATTATTATGAAAAAGCTAATTTTAGGTATAGCTATCATTTCATCAGCATTTGTTTTCGGACAGAAAGATGCAAAGGATGTAAATGCGCAATTACAAGCTTCTAATAAAGCAGCAATGGATGCTTATCAGGCAAAAAACTATGCCGTTGCGGCTCCAAAGTTTTTAGAAGTTTACAACTTAATGAAGACAAGTGGTCAGGATGATAAAATCTATATGTATTATGCAGGATTAAGCTATGCCCTTGCAAATAATGTGGATGAGTCGATTAAAATTTATACTGATTTGATAAACTCAGGATATACAGGAGTTCAGACACAATATACTGCAAAGGATGTAAAAACTGGTGAAGTGACACCTTTAAATAAAGGTATTTGGGAAGGTTTAAAAAATACAAAATCCAAGGATTATACAGATTTTAAAACTGAACAGACTAAAAGTGTAGAGCCAGATTTATATGAGACTTTGTCAACTTTACTTTTAAATGCTAAAAAGAATGATGAAGCTTTAGCTTTGATTGAAAAAGGGTTGGCTAAATTTCCGGATAATGCTAAATTGAAAGAGTATCAAGGTTCTGCATTATATGCTACCGGAAATACAGATAAATTCTTAACAAATCTGAAAGAGCAATTGGCTAAAAATCCTAATGATGCGACCAATTGGTATAACTTAGGAGTTCTACAGGCGAAAACTCCTGCAACTGAAACTGACGCAATTGCTTCGTTTCAAAAAGCAATTGAACTTGCAGGAACTAACACGGCGTTGTTAAACAATTCATATCAGAATTTAGTTTATACGTCACTGGGAGATGATGCAAAGGCGGTGGAAAGTATAAATGCGTTGAGAAAGTCAGATCCGGACAAGGCAACAACATTAATTGAGGCAAGAAAAGAAAGATTCAATAAAGCATTACCTTATGCAGAAAAATGGCATCAGACAAATCCAGAAAATATGGATGCCATTACTACTTTGAGAGAAATCTATGTTATTACAAAAAATCAGGCAAAAGCTGCAGAAATGAAAGCTAAAGAAGCTGCACTTCAGGCTAAACAGCCAAAATAACATTTCATTCATTTGAATTCATATAAAACCGAAGCATTTTGTTTCGGTTTTTTTATGTGTATTTCGGTTTTGATTTCTTAAAAATGATCAATCAGTTTAGTTTAAATATTGCATTATTATCTTTAAAAATCAATCTGAAATCTCTCTCTAATTCCGTATATTTGAGAAAAATTTTTACAGAATGATCGAGTGGAAAACCGTAAAGGAATACGAAGATATTACTTATAAAAAATGCAACGGTGTGGCAAGAATTGCCTTCAACAGACCGGAAATCCGTAATGCTTTCAGACCCAAAACAACTTCAGAATTGTATGATGCTTTTTATGATGCATCAGAAGATCCTTCTATTGGTGTCGTTTTGCTTTCAGGAGAAGGACCAAGTTCGAAAGATGGAGTATGGGCGTTCTGTAGTGGAGGAGACCAAAAAGCCAGAGGTCAGCAAGGTTATGTTGGGGAAGACGGAAGGCACCGTTTGAATATTCTTGAAGTTCAGCGTTTGATCCGTTTTATGCCAAAAGCTGTGATTGCAGTAGTTCCGGGTTGGGCTGTAGGTGGTGGTCACTCGCTTCATGTGGTTTGTGATTTGACTTTAGCGAGTAAAGAACATGCTATTTTCAAACAAACTGATGCTGATGTGACGAGCTTTGACGGTGGTTATGGTTCAGCGTATTTGGCTAAAATGGTCGGACAGAAAAAAGCACGTGAGATTTTCTTTTTAGGAAGAAATTACTCAGCTCAGGAAGCTTTCGATATGGGAATGGTGAATGCCGTAATTCCTCATGACGAACTGGAAGATACTGCTTACGAATGGGCTCAGGAAATTTTAGCTAAATCTCCGACTTCCATCAGAATGCTGAAATTTGCAATGAACCTTACTGACGATGGAATGGTTGGGCAACAAGTTTTTGCAGGCGAAGCAACCCGATTGGCGTACATGACAGAAGAAGCAAAAGAAGGTAGAAATGCCTTCCTCGAAAAGAGAAAACCGGATTTCGGAAAAGATCAGTGGATTTCTTAAATAATAATATGGTCATATTGAAAAGAGGATTTGAATTTCTCAAGCAGCTAGAGAAAAACAACGACCGTGTTTGGTTTTCTGAGCACAAATCAGAATATGATTCACTTATAAAGGAAAATAAAATTTTTTTTGATCAAATTTATTCTCAACTTGAAGAATATGATAGTTTAGGAAAGATTCATATTTTTAGAATTTATAAAGATGTACGCTTTTCCAAAGATAAAACGCCTTATAAAACCAATTTTGGTGCAGGGATATCTCGGAAAAAACCAATGCTTAGAGGTGGTTATTATATTCATTTAGAACCAAATAACAGTTTTGTTGGAGGTGGTTTTTGGAGTCCGAACTCGGAAGATTTGCTTAGAATTCGAAAGGAGTTTGAGAGGAATGATACCGAAATCAGAAAAATTACGTCAGATAAAATTTTTGTAGAACACTTCGGCGAATTACAAGGTGAAGAAGGTGCGAAAATTGCTCCGAAAGGTTTTGATAAAAATCATCCTGCTATTAACTTAATCAAGAAAAAACAATATGTTGTGATGAGAAAATTTTCTGATCAAGAGGTTTTTTCTGACAATTTTCAAAAAGAAGTCATTGCCACTTTTCTAGCAATGCGTTCTTTTTTTGATTACATGAGCGAGGTTCTTACAACAGATTTAAATGGTGCATCTTTAATTTAAATAAAGATGCACTTTTATAAAAAACTGAGCTTCAATATTTAAATTAAATGGAACAAAACTTTCAAAACCCTCAGATTTTCGATCTTGAAATTCCTGATTTTAATGATTTAAAACTGACAGCAGTCTTGCCAAAATATCTCAAGATTATTTTATTGAATCTTGCCTTATTTTCTGTTTTTTTAGTCGGAGCAGTTTCTACAGCTATTTACTTCTTCTATTTTAATTTGACAATTCTACAAGTTTGGGCAATTGTGATTGGAGTTTTTCTGATGATTGTATTTCTTTTTCTGAACACAATCATTGGTTTTAAATTTAGAAAATATGCAGTTCGTGAAAAGGATTTGGTCTATCAGTACGGTTGGCTGAAACGAAGTATCATCATTGTTCCTTTTAGCAGAATTCAGCACATCAAAGTAGAGCAGGGTTGGTTTTCTAAAATATTAAATTTAAAATCGGTTTCTGTATTTACCGCAGGAGTGAGCGGTGGTGATATTACCATCAACGGTCTGCCAGAAGACATTGCAGAGGGAATTAACAATCACATCAGAAGAAGTATTTCTAAGGAAAAAACAGAAGATGGAGGAGAAGCTTAACTCTTTTTTTCGACCTCAAAGACAGTCTAAAACAGGGATTGCTCTGCTTTTTCTGTACAATATCGGAATGGTGATTAAAAACCTGTGGGTTTTCGTTATTCTTTTTTTTGTCAGAAAAGAAAAAATAGAACTTTGGATCATTATTCTTACCATTATCACTTTACTCACAATCTTGATTGTTTCTGCGGTTTTACAATACTATCATTTCAAATATTATATTGACGAAGAAAATGAAGAATTTGTTATTCATGAAGGAATTATCAATACTTCGGTAACGAAAATTAAAAGAGAAAACATTCAGGAAGTCAATATCTCGCAGCCTTTTATTCATCGGTTTTTTAATATTTATAAACTTGAAATTGACACACCGGGAAGCTCTGAAAAAGAAGTGAAGATTTCGGCATTAACGAAACAAAATGCGATTGATCTAAAAAAATATCTTTTAACGGAAAAAAGAATTGAAAAAAACGTCGAAGAATCAGATGAAACAATTCAAAATGAAGAGACTCAAGAACTTCCTTCAATTAAAATTTCAACGCTCAGTATTTTAAAGTACGGAATCACCGCAAATTATATTCAAAGTTTTTTTGCATTGTTAAGCTTGATAATTTATGGTTTTTCTGAACTTACCAACTTGCTTAAAAAAGCAGAATTTGATACAGATTTAAACTATGATACTGTAGAATCTCAGTTTTTGGCATTTTCAATTCCTGTTATTTTGGGAATTGTGTTGGTTGTGATCATTGTCGGAATTCTAATTAACACGGTTCGTACATTAATTAAATTCTTTAATTTTAAAATTACTGAAAATAACCAGAGTTTTTCCTTTGAATACGGACTGTTCAATACCCGAAATTCGATTGTCAATAAATCGAAAGTGCAGGTGGTCACCGAAACACAAAACTGGATTCAGAAGAAATTGAAGATTTCTCACCTGAAATTTCTTCAGATTGGTAAGAATGAAGAAGAGGGTGAAAAAAATGTAGCAGCTGTTCCCGGAATTAATAATCATGAAAAAGTAAAACTGATCTCAGCGATTTGGAATGAGAATCCTGTTTTCAGAAATTATTTAAAGCCTAATTTCAGGTTGATCGTTGTCAATACTTTTCAGTGGATTATGATTCCTCTGCTTTTAATTTCCATTATTGAAAAAAAACTATGGATAAACTACTGGTTTTTAGCGGTCATTTACATTGTTTTAGCGGAAATATTGATTTTAATTTCGTTTCTAAATTTAAAATTATTTTACAACGAAAAATTTATCAGATTAAAATCAGGAATTTGGGACATCGATAACCGAACTTTTGAGGTCGAAAAACTTCAAACTGTGAAAATTTCTCAGTATTTTTGGCAACGGAAAACAAACTTAGGAACAATCACTTTTTATACCTCTGCAGGACGCTTTAAAATAGCAGCTTTAAACTATTTAAAACTCAAAAAACTGCTGAATTACTGTATCTACAAAATTGAAAATTCTAAGAATAATTAAATAAAATTTAATGTCAGATTGGATAAAGGCTGCAAGGCTTAGAACATTACCGCTTTCTCTGAGCGGAATTATCATGGGGTCATTCATCGCAAAATGGAGACTTTGGGGCGAAGGCGGTACCTGGGACTGGAAAATATTTGCTTTGGCACTTTTAGTGACGCTATTGTATCAGGTTTTATCAAACTATGCCAATGATTATGGCGATGGTGTAAAAGGTACCGATGCTAAAAGAATCGGCGAGGCAGAAGCAAGAGCAGTAGCCTCGGGAAAAATTACGGCAAAGCAGATGAAAAATGCAGTTATTATATTCTCTGTTTTATCTTTTGTGGCAACGGTTGCGCTTTTATATTTGGCTTTCATTCCAGATTTTATGAATGAGTTTTACATCTTTATTGGTTTGGGTGTGGCGAGTATTTTAGCAGCAATTGGTTATACTGTTGGTAAGAAACCTTATGGATATATGGGATTGGGAGACGTTTTTGTTTTCATTTTCTTTGGTTTGGTATCGGTTTGCGGAAGCTATTTTCTTTTCACAAAAACATTCAGCTGGGATATGCTTTTACCGGGAGCCGCTGTAGGAATGATGAGTATGGCGGTTTTAAACCTGAATAATATGCGCGATATTGAAAGCGACAGATTATCGGGTAAAAACAGTCTTGCACTGAGGATGGGCTTCAGAAACGCAATGATTTACGAAATGGTTTTGTTGCAGTTTCCTTTGATTTTGATCCTAATTTTTTTAGCAATGAACGGTTTCATTCAATCGAAGCAATATTATGTTTTCATTGTGATGATTCTTTTATTGCCTCTTGCAAAACTGAGAAGAAAAATAATGCAAGTGAAAGAGCCGAAAGAACTTGATCCTTTCTTAAAACAAGTGGGAATAATAACCTTTATGATGGCTGTTCTTACTGCTTTCGGACTTAATTTTTTCAGTTAATAAACTTGTATTTTTCTTATCAAATGCACTGTTTTAATAGTGCTATTCGTGAGAAAATTTGTGTAATTGGTGTTTAATAAAAATAAATTAAAAATGAAAATACAATACTTAGGACAAAACTGTTTCTTGTTCACGTACAAAGAAAAAACAATTCTTTGTGACCCTTTTTACAACTATAAAAAAGCAGAATCAGGATTTGATATTACTGCACAGAAAATCGATTATATTTTGATCACTCATGCTCACGGTGATCACATTGCTGACGTAGGAGAGGTTTTACAACACTATCCTGAAGCTACCATTATCGGTCAGCCAGAAATCTGTGCATACTTCAAAGATGCTCAAAATAAAGACGATGTGAATTTGGGTGGATCGGCAAAAATCGGTGATTTAAAAATCTCTATGGTTCCGGCTCATCATACAAGTTCATTCCCTGACGGAAGTTATGGTGGAGTTCCTGCGGGATATATTTTCAGACTTCCTGAAGGTAAAAACGTGTATTTGGCGGGTGATACCGGAGTAATGGCAGATATGCAGTTGTTTCCTGCTTTATATGGTCATTTAGATCTTTCAATCCTTCCGATTGGAGGTCATTACACCATGTGTTCAAGAAAAGCAGCTTTTGCAGCAGCAGAATTATTGAAAACTCCAAAAGTAATCGGATGTCATTTTGATACTTTCCCGGCAATTGAGATTGATCATGAGAACGCTGTGAAAAATTTCAGTGATAAAAATGTTGAATTGATTCTTCCAAAACTAGGCGAAAGTTTCGATATATAACAAAAAAATAAAGAGATTAAGTAATTTAAATAAAATCATCTTAATCTCTTTATTTATAAAAATAAAAAATGGCAAGCTACCTAAATCACACCGCTCAACCAATTACCTTTGCTGCGTTCCCACCCTGGAGGATTCTTAGGAGCTGGTTGTTTAGGACTTGCCGTTGCAAAGATAGGAATTAATTGTAAACTTAAAAATATTATTACAGAAAAAATCTTAGAAAAACCCTTTATGACAGCTAAACCGTTGAAATTTAGACCAATATTTTTCAAGAAATTTTCTAAAAATCAGAATTATGACGAAAAGTCCAGTAACCTTAGGAATTTTATTGTATGCAGCTACAATGTTGATCTTTTTTGTAGTTTATTTTCTCTTTTCAGGAGTTGAGTATTTTGATACTTCGTTGAAAGTCAACGCATTCGTGTTGCCGATCTTTTACGCTCTAGCAGCGTTTTGGTCTGTAAAATCACGTTGGAATAAGTATAGAATGGGCTTCAGAGAAGCGTTCAAAAGAGCTTTTGTTCCGATGTTTGTAGGCGGAATTTTATCAATTGTAAGCATTTTTTCTTTCCTAAATTTCATTGATACCGATGCAAAAGATCTTCTTAATTACCAATATGTTCAGAGACAAAAATCAGAACTGGACAAAGAATATTTGTCTGCAAAAAAGATTTTGAAACACCAAAAAGACATCGACGAGCTTGAGCAAAAATATCAGGAAGGTCTTCAGAGATTTGATCCTAAAACAATTAAGGGAAAAGATATGTTGACGGCCAGTCATTTTTCAGGATATTTTGCGGCAATTCTTATATTTTACGTAGTTTTGTCAGTATTTTTCGGGGCGTTTTTCAGAAAGAAAACAATGCCTGAAGAAATCATTGAAGAATAATTTTTTATTAAAATTAAATGAATTTATCTATAGTTATTCCGTTGCTTAATGAGGAAGAATCTCTCGAAGAGCTTTTTACAAGAATTGATAACGTTTGCAAAACCAATAGCTTATCTTATGAAGTTTGGTTTATCGATGACGGAAGTACAGATTTATCGTGGAGCATTATTGAGAATTTAAAAGTTCAGCATCCACAGATCCACGGAATAAAATTTTCAAAAAATTACGGGAAATCCCAAGCTTTACACGCAGCTTTTGCAAGAACAAATGGTGATGTAATCATTACAATGGATGCCGATCTACAGGATTTTCCGGAAGAAATTCCTGAGCTGTACAGAATGGTGATTGAAGATAATTACGACATCGTTTCCGGCTGGAAAAAGAAACGTTTTGACAATGTCATGACCAAAAATGTACCTTCAAAACTATTCAATGCTGCGGCGAGAAAAGTTTCGGGAGTGTATTTGCATGACTTTAACTGTGGTCTGAAAGCTTATAAAAAACAGGTTGTAAAATCGATTGATGTATATGGAGATATGCATCGTTATATCCCGGTTTTGGCGGCGAATGCAGGTTTCAGAAGAATTACAGAAAAAGAAGTTCCACACCAGGCAAGACCTTACGGTACTTCAAAATTTGGTACAGAAAGATTCGTTCGCGGATTTTTAGATTTGGTAACCCTTTGGTTTGTTAGTCGTTTCGGTGGTAGGCCGATGCATTTCTTTGGAGCAGTTGGAACCATCATGTTCATCGTAGGTTTTCTCTCTGCTTTTTGGCTGGGTATTTCAAAATTAATTGATGTCGCAAGAGGAATTTACGGACATTTAATCACCAATAATCCATGGTTTTTCATTGCATTAACAATGATGCTTATGGGAACTTTGCTTTTCATTGCAGGATTTTTAGGTGAAATGATCATCAGAACAAACAGAGAACATAAGAACTATAATATTGACGAAGTGATATAAGATGAAAAAGATTTTTTATGTACTTTCATTTTTAGCTTTGGTTTCCTGCGGAAAAATTTCTCCAAAAGGCAACTTAGAAAAAAAGGAAATTGATGTCGAAGAATTTGTCAATTTAGATTTAGACGGAAAATTCCGTGTATTTTATGCACGAGGTCCTAAAAATTTTGTTGAAATAGAAACCTATCCCAATATTGCTGATAATCTGGATGTTGACGTAGATGATAAAACTCTTTCTATCAAAGAAGGCAGAAGAACAAAAGGGGTAGATTTCTACAATGTGACGATTTATTCTAAGTACAACTTGGAAAAAGTTTCTCTTTCAGATTCTGTTGAAATGAATATCTCCAGCGAAATTAAAACCGATAATTTTAGACTCAATTTAAAAAATAATGCTACTTTTATGGGTTCAGTAAACACAAGAAGAGCAGAAGTGGAAATGCTGAACCGAAGCCGCGCCAATTTTTTGGGTGAAACCAAAGATGCAGTGATAAAGATCTCAGATACAGCAAGTTTGATTGCTCCGTATTGGAAAATAACCAATCTTAATCTGGATTCTCAAAATGGAAATTATGCTGAAGTTAACGTTAAAGATTCACTCAAAGGAACTGTGAAGAATACTGCGAAATTTGTTTATTACAATGATCCGATCAGAGTTTTTAAAGTTGATAAGACGACGAGAGTAGAAAACAAGAAATTAGATTAGGCTGGAAGTTTGATGCTAGATGATGGAAGTTAAGTAGGTTTGAAAATTCAATATAAATAATCAATACAAATGAAATGAGTTTTAAATTTGAAAAGTTAATTATTTGGCAGAAATCTATGGATTTTGGAGAAAGTATTTATAAAATAACTTTTAATTTTCCAAAAGATGAAGCTTTTAATTTAACTTCTCAAATCAGAAGAGCTTCTGATTCTATTGCATTAAATATTTCTGAAGGAAGTATTTTGCAATCTAAATTAGAGTTTAGAAAATTTTTAGGTTATTCAATAAGATCATTAGCTGAAGTAGTTACTTGCCTTTACAAAGCAAAAAACAGAAAATATATTTCAGAAGAAGAGTTTAATAAATTATATAATGAAAGCTACAGCTTAATGAATCAAATCATAGCTTTCAGAAATCAAATAAAAGAATAATAAACAATAAATAAACGTGAAATTAGAAGTTAGAAGCTGGAAAACTCCCGGCCTCCATCTTCCAACTTCCAGCCAAGAATTTACAAAAATATGACAACATTAGAAAAAGCAAAGCTTTGGTTAAGCGATACCTTCGATAAGGAAACAAAAGATGCTGTTCAATTATTAATTGACAGCAATTCTCCGGATTTGGAAGATTCTTTTTACAGAGAATTAGAATTCGGAACAGGAGGAATGAGAGGAATTATGGGTGTTGGAACCAATCGTTTAAATAAATACACGTTAGGTCAAGCAACACAGGGACTTGCGAATTATATGCTACAGCAATTTCAAGGTGAGGAAATTAGCGTTGCAATTGCTTATGATGTAAGAAATAACTCAAAGGAATTTGGGAAATTGGTTGCTGATGTTTTAACAGCAAACGGAATTAAAGTTTTGCTTTTCAAAAACCACAGACCAACTCCGGAATTGTCTTTTACTGTTCGTGACAGAAAATGCAACGGAGGAATTGTGTTGACAGCTTCACACAATCCGCCAGAATATAATGGGTATAAAGTTTATTGGAATGACGGTGCACAGATAGTTCCGCCACATGATGAGGCGATTATCAATGAAGTATATTCTGTGAAATTTGAAGAAATTAAATTTAACGGAAATGATGATTTAATCGAATGGATCGGAGAGGAGCAGGATGATGTTTACATTGATGCCTGTATCGAAAATTCAACTTACCAAGATGTTGAAAAAGGAAATTTAAATATCGTTTTCACATCAATTCACGGAACGACCTATACTACAGTTCCTCAAGCTTTGAAAAAAGCAGGTTTTAAGAAAATTGACTTGGTTAAAGAACAGATGATTCCAAGTGGAAATTTCCCGACGGTAGATTCTCCGAATCCGGAAGAGCCTGCAGCTTTGGAAATGGCAATGGATTTAGCTAAAATCACCAATGCAGATATCGTCATCGGAACAGATCCTGATGGTGACAGATTAGGAATTGCGGTGAGAAATCTGGAAGGTGAAATTCAGTTATTGAATGGAAATCAATGTAATACCATTTTAACTTATTATATTTTAGACCAATGGAAAAAACAAGGAAAAATTACAGGAAAAGAATTCATCGGTTCTACGATTGTAACTTCAGATATTTTCTTTGATATTGCTGAAAAATTCGGTGTTGACTGTAAAGTTGGATTAACAGGTTTCAAATGGATCGGAAAAATGATTCGTGATTTTGAAGGTCAGGAAAAATTCATTTGTGGTGGTGAAGAAAGTTTCGGATTTATGACGGGAGATTTCGTTCGCGATAAAGATTCTTGTGGAAGCATTATTTTGGCTTGTGAAATTGCAGCTTGGTGCAAAGCCAACGGAAGAACGATGTACGAATACCTTATTGAAATTTATCAGGAAACCGGAATGTATTACGAAGGTTTAATTAATATCGTTAAAAAAGGTAGAGACGGAGCAGAAGAAATTCAGAATATGATGAAGAATTTCCGTGAAAATCCTCCGAAATCTTTGGCTGGTTCATTGGTTGAAGAAGTAAAAGATTTTAAGGAGCAAACCAATTTTGTAGTTTCTGAAAATCAGAAACACGTAATGGATGATATTCCAAAATCAAATGTTTTAATTTATTACACACAGGACGGCACAAAAGTTTGCGTAAGACCTTCAGGAACAGAACCAAAAATCAAATTTTACGTTTCTGTGAAACAAAATTTAAACTCAAAAGAAGATTTTGAATCAACTCTAAAATCTTTAGAACAAAAAATAGAAGAAGTAAGAAAAGATCTTCAGTTAAATTAAAATAAGGTTGCAGAAATTAGATTTAGATAATATTAAATTATATAAGTAATAGCAAATACCTTGTGTTCTTTGCTGAGTGAAATCGAAGATTCGACGTAGTCAAACGCCTTTGCGAACTTAAAAACAGTTAGTTGTTAAAAAAAACTTTGCAAACTTTGCGTTAAAATTAGAACAAATAACGGTTCCTATAATATAATTCCTGCAGCCTAAAAAATAATATATTAAAAGTAAATAAAAGTGAAAGTTTCAAAATTAGCAGCGAACCTCATTGGTTCTGAAATTGTAAAAATTGGTAACGAAGTAAATGATTTAAAGGCGAAAGGAGCAGAGATTGCTAATCTTACGATTGGTGATTTGAATTCTAATCTTTACCCGATTCCTGCAGAATTAAAAGAAGAAATTCAGAAAGCGTATCAGAATAATTTAACCAATTATCCGCCTGCAAACGGATTATTGTCTTTGAGAAATGAAGTTTCAAAAGACTTGAAAACAAGATGGAATTTAGATTATTCAGCGAATGATATTTTAATTACAGCAGGTTCAAGACCGTTGATTTATGCGGTTTATAAAGTAATTGTTGACGAAGGCGATAAGGTAATTTATCCTACACCTTCTTGGAACAACAATCATTACGCATATCTTACTTCTGCTGATGCAATTGAGGTGAAGACAACTCCAGAAAACAATTTCTTACCGACTGCTGATGATTTGAGACCTCACTTAAGCGGAGCTGTTCTTTTAGCACTTTGTTCGCCATTAAATCCTACAGGAACTATGTTCACGGAAGCTCAATTGAGAGAAATCTGTGAAATGATTTTGGAGGAAAACAGCAAAAGAGGTGCAGACGAAAAGCCGTTATATTTAATGTATGATCAGATTTATTCTAATCTTACTTTCGGTGCAAAACACGTTGATCCGGTTTCTCTTTTCCCTGAAATGAGAGAATTTACAATTTATATCGAAGGTATTTCTAAATGTCTGGCAGCGACTGGAGTTCGTGTTGGTTGGGGATTTGGTCCTGCCAACGTAATTGATAAGATGAAGGCTTTGTTGACTCACGTTGGAGCTTGGGCACCAAAACCGGAGCAGGAAGCAACGGCAAAATATTTCCAGAATGCTGATAATGTAAACACATTCATCAATGATTTTAAAAGAAAACTGGAAGCGAGTCTGAAAGTTCTTCACAACGGAATTCAGGATTTAAAAGCTAAAGGTTTAGCAGTAGAAAGCATCGAACCGATGGGAGCGCTTTATCTGACCATAAAATTAGATTACATCGGAAAAACAAAACCTGACGGAACGGTCATTGAAAATTCTTCAGACTTAGTTTTCTATTTAATCAATGATGCAGGAGTTGCTTTAGTTCCTTTCTCAGCATTTGGAGAGGCTAAATCTGAGCCTTGGTTCAGAGCTTCTGTTGGAGGTTTAGATATCACTGAAATTGAAGTAATGATGCCAAAATTAGAGAATGCTTTAAATAATTTGAAATAATTTTTTAGTTTATTGTAGAATTTGAACTTTAAGAAAAATCACATAAAATTGCCGAAGGTTTGTACTTCGGCAATTTTTTTAACCGAAATATTTAATTAAAAATTATCCATAATTTATTGATGAAATTTCAGAGGAGAACTTTTCTTGAAACAAAATGGTTAAGCTACTCAACGTTGGCAATTATCATTTTAGTTATTCTGAGTGTTTGGCTTTCCGGAACAAATTCTCACAGATCTTTATTTCAAAATTCTATATTATCAACTTCCATTTTAGCTACAACATTTTTTGTGTTTATTACTGCAGGATTATATTTTGGTTTGAAACTTAAAGATAATGTAGGTCATATTTTACATAAGGAAAGAATTAAAAAATATGTTGACAAAACTCCTAAAATTGATGGCTTAGATTTCGATGTTCCTGATTTAGGCGACGCAGAAGGATGTGGTGGTGTAATACTTTCGGTTATTTTATGGATTTTATTTACAGTTGTTCTTGTTTTTCTATTATATTTCTTAGGAGTTTTCTTTTGGGCGACGATTTTATTTTTTGTCGCCATGCTATATTGGATTTTTTTCCGAGCTTTACGATTAGTATTTAAAAATTCAAGGAAATGTAAAGGCAACTTACTGAAAAGTTTTGCTTTCGGATTTTTTTATTCGTTTCTGTACATCTCATGGATTTACGGAATTATCTTTTTAGTTAATTATTTAAACTAAAAAATCACTTTTAATAATTTATATTTAAATAAAATGAAAATTATCGCTGTTATTCCTGCGCGTTACGAAGCCAGCCGTTTTCCCGCAAAACTGATGCAGATTTTGGGTAAAAAAACAGTCATTACAACAACCTATCAAAATGTTGTAGAAACTGGGCTTTTTGATGAAGTTTTTGTGGCAACAGATTCAGAAATTATTTTTAACGAGATTGAAAATAACGGCGGAAAAGCTGTAATGACGGGACAACACGAAACGGGAAGCGACCGAATTGCAGAAGCTGTACAGAATATCGACTGTGATATTGTGATCAACGTTCAGGGAGACGAGCCGTTTTTAAAATTAGAACCTTTAAAGCAACTGATTCAGGTTTTTAAAGAAGATGAAAATCAGGAAATTTCCTTAGCTTCGTTAAAAATAAAACTTCACGAAAAAGAAGAAATTGAAAACCCGAATAATGTAAAGGTAATTACTGATAACAATGGTTTTGCACTGTATTTCAGTCGTTCGGTAATTCCTTTTCACAGAGAAGTTTCTTATGATGTTGATTATTTTAAGCACATTGGAGTTTACGCTTTCAGAAAACATGCTTTGCTTCAGTTTTCAAAACTGGAAATGAAACCTCTTGAAATTTCTGAAAAAATAGAATGCATACGTTACCTGGAATATGGGATGAAAATCAAACTGATAGAAACCAATTTCATTGGAGTCGGGATTGATACACCGGAAGATTTGGAAAAGGCGAGAAAATTAATTTGAAAATTTGGTAATTTGATATTTGAAAATGTTTTGTTATCGTCATTCATTTTCAAATTGACTGATTCTCAAATTTTCAAATTAAAAAACCTTATATTTGACTTGATAAAAATGATTGAATGAAGAAATTACTTTTAGTATTCGTCCTTATATTTTCGCAACTATCTTTCGCTCAGACCGCTAAAGAAATTATTGATAAAAACATTGAATTATCCGGAGGACTAACGAGCTGGAAGCTTTTAAATTCAGTATTACTTCAGGGAAAAGTAATCTTGGGAATTAAAGATGAATATCCTATTAAGATATATCAGCAAAGACCTAATTTAACCAAAACGGTTCTTACAATCAACGGAAAAGATACCGCAATTGAAGGCTACGACGGAACTAAAGGGTATGCAATGAATTACGCAGCCAATAAACTTCAGGTCTACGCAGAATATGTTCCGGAAAGTTTTGATAATGATTTTATCGACTGGGAGAACAAAGGATTTGAAGCTAAATATTTAGGCAAAGAAAAAGTAGGAGATATCTACTGTCATAAGGTGGAACTTACAAAAAATGTAAATAAAAATCTGTATTATTTTGATACCAAATCTTTTATGCTTTTAAAAGAAGTGAAAAAAGAAGAAACATTAAATTATTCAGATTATAAAAAAGTAGGTAACTTGGTTATGCCGTTCAGAATAGAATCTGCAAGCACAAAAAAAGACGGAGACTACGTCATGCTTCTGAACAAAGTGGAAATAAATAAAGTATTTCCTGCCAATATTTTTAAATTTTAATACTTGAATTAACATAACAGCAAAGCAGTAAATTAAATAAAAATGAAAAAAATCTTTTTAATATTACTTTCTTTCGTAGCATTTTTTAACAGCTGCGCTCAGAAAAAGACCGACGTTTCTAAAGCTAAAAGTAAAGAACTTATGGGAAAAACAATATACGATTACAAAGTAGAAGCTCTTGAAGAAGGGAAAGAAATCAATTTTGCTGACTTCAAAGGAAAGAAAATTCTTATCGTGAATACAGCTTCAGAATGTGGTTTCACGCCTCAATATGCTGATCTTGAAAAATTATCGAACGAATATAAAGATAAGTTAGTTGTTATAGGATTTCCTGCCAACAATTTTGGCGGACAGGAACCTGGTTCAAACGTTGAGATCGGAGCATTTTGCCAGAAAAATTATGGCGTAACATTTCCATTAGCTGCAAAAGTTTCTGTAAAAGGAGATGACATCGCACCAATTTTTAAATATCTGACCGAAAAAGAATTGAATGGAGTAAAAAACACAAGCATTCTTTGGAATTTCACTAAATTTTTGGTTGATGAAAACGGTAAGTTAGTAGATTCATTTATCAGTACCACAAAACCTACTGATGAAGCGATTACGAAGTATTTGAAATAAAAAATCTTAGTATTAAATAAAATAAACTCCGCTTAGAATTTTTCTGAGCGGAGTTTATTGTTTTGGATATTTATGTTTCAAAATTGACCATTAACGATTTGTAGTTAACATCAAGTTATTCATTACTTTTCTCTGCAAAGCCAAAAATATTTCCCAATTTAATACTTGAGTAACCGTTACTTTTTATCTTGCTCGAATTAATCATTGCCTTAGCTAAAACATTTGTAGGCAGAGGTTTCTGACTTTCAAAAAGACCGAGTTTATTGGCAAATTTGATAATTCTACTGCCTAAAACTTCGCCGGATCTTTCAGAATCTTTTCTTTCAAGCATTCCTGGTTTGAAAATAGTTATTTTATTAAAATGTAGTTTTCTCACCGCATCTTCTAATTCGCCCTTCATTTTAGAATAGAAAATTTTCGATTGAGGATTGGCTCCGTATGCGGAAACTAAAATATAATCTTCCACATTATTATCTTTGGCAGCTTTCGCAAACTGAAACTGATAGTCATAATCAACTTTTCTCTGTGCTTCTTTACTTCCGGCATCTTTGAGCGTAGTTCCCAGACATGAAAAAGCAACATCACCTTTTACTGAATCTTTCCATTCTTCAGGCTTTTCAAAATCAACAATGTGGGTTTTCAGTTTTTCGTTTTGAATAGTTAATGGTTTACGTACAAAAACATCTACCTGCTCGAAATCTTTATCGCTCAATAACTGTTTAACCAAATCTTTTCCTGTAGCGCCTGTTGCACCAATGACCAAAGCTTTCATAATAATTTTGATTTATGGATGTTTAAAATCCTGAGATTTCTTTCTTAAATTTACTAAATTTAGACCAAAGTTTAAGAATTAATTATTTTACCATCAGTCATCACCTACTAAATATTACTTATAAAAAATGGATGCCAACGAAATTTTAGATTATTGCTTATCCAAAAAAGGAGTTACCGAAACTTTTCCTTTTGATAATGAAACGCTTGTGATGAAAGTAGCCACAAAAATGTTTTTGTTGATGTCTTTAGAAAAACAACCTTTGACAATCGCAGTAAAAACCGATCCCGAATGGAGTGCAGAACTTCGTGAGCAACATCCGCAGATTACCGGAGCCTTTCACATGAATAAAACGCATTGGAACTCAGTCGCAATTGATGGTTTGAAAAAACAGTTAATTTTAAAATTGATCGATCATTCTTATGATTTGGTTTTTAAATCTTTAACGAAAAAATCGAAAGAGGAGATTGAGAATTCTTAAATTGATTTTCAGTTAATGTAATTTGATTATTTTTATTTATTTTGAACTTGTATTTAAATATAACTGTCATATAATTAGTTATTTAACATAATAAATTTGTCAATAAAAAGTGATAATTACTATTGTGAATATTACTTTTATTTTTTTTCTTTGAAGCGTTAAAACCCAAATGCGCAAAAAAGTTTAAACACAAATTTATTATTAATCAAAAAATTTTATTCAATGAAAAATTTTAAAAAATTATCTCGAAATGATCTTAAAACAGTAAAGGCAGGCGAGAGACAAACATGGTTTGTAGAAACCTCTTGTGGAGTATCTGCTATGACTACCCAAGACTGGACTTATCAACAAGTTGACGAATGGGAAGCAAAACTTGAAGCATATTACTGTCCGAAACCAGTTTACAGTGGTAATGATGCTATACATCTTGCTTAATTAATGTACATCGATGCACTTATAGTAGTAATAATTACTCTGTAAGTGCAATTTTATTTATAATTTATAGCTTATGTATTATCATAAAAAACTATTTCATCTGTTAGTTTTATTTTGTAGTGTTTTAATATCTGCTCACTCGAACAAAAAAGATACATTGCGTGGTGAGTTTACTTATCTGTTAAAAGCTAAATTCGACACACGAAATGATCTTAGAGCTGAAGAATTTTTTTCATTACAAGTAGGCGATAATCGTGCATTTTTTGCAGATGTTATATCTCTGAAAGGCGATTCGGTAATGGCTAATTCTAGAACACGAACCCAGAATTCCGATGGTAGTACAACTGTTGGTTGGAAAAAAGGGATAGTGATTCCAAAAACGAATTTTAACTTTACCATCATACAATCAAATAAAAATATACAGTATTTTGATTATGCAGGAATGTCATTACTCACCTATAAAGAATCGGTAATAAACAATTGGAAACTTGTAGATGAAGTTAAAGTAATCAATACCATCAATTGTAAAAAAGCGGAAGTTACCTTTAAAGGAAGAAACTGGATTGCATGGTATTCCCCCGAAATTCCGTTTCCTTACGGTCCTATGAAATTTAGCGGATTACCGGGATTAATTATAAAAATCATGGATGATAAAGGAGATTTTGACTTCGAATTGGTAAGATCTGTATCTGATTCTAAATTAAAAGGAAAATTGGTTAACATTAAGAAAAGCAGATATACTGAAGCGATAGAAACTACACAGCCCAAACTTAAACAGGCACAAAGAAATGCAAGAGCTAATTTGGCTGCTGAACTTGCAAGCTATGGAACTACCATTCTAGAAGGAAAAGAAATGTTAAGACAAAGAGAAAAAGAAAGAGAAAAGGCAATAGAAGAAAATAAAAAATATGCAAATCCGTTAGAATTAGAAAACTAAAAAAGAAACTCTTCCGTCAATCTTTTATCCTCATCCAATCTTTCAATCAATTTATCCAAACCTTCAAATTTGATTTCCTCATGCAGAAAATCTCTGAATTTCACAGTGATGTTTTCATCATAAATATCTCCCTCAAAATCAAGAATATAAACTTCAATAGTTAGTTTTTCTCCATTAACGGTTGGGTTTGTTCCGACGCTCAACATTCCTTTATATAGTTGATCTTTTATAAAAACTTCAACTATATAAGCACCTTTTTTAGGTAAAAGTTTAATGGATTCTGTCGAAATATTAGCCGTTGGATAGCCGATAGTTCTGCCTAATTTCTTCCCATGAACCACCGTTCCAGAGATAGAGTAGGAGTAACCCAACATTTCGTTGGCTTCTTTAATATTTCCTGCTAAAAGTGCATTTCTTATCTTGGTAGAACTGATATTATTCTCATGAATATTGATGGCTTCCATTTGTTCGACCTCAAAATCTAGTTCTGTTGACATTTTTTGAAGCAATTCAAAATTTCCGCTTTTATTTTTGCCGAAAGAATGGTCGTAACCGATGATCAGATATTTTACATTTAATTTCTCAATTAAAATCTGACGTACAAATTCTTCTCCGGTAAGATTTCTGAATTCATCATCAAATTCTTTTACAAATAAATTATTGATGGTATATTTTTCCATCAGAAATTTCTTTTCCTCAATCGTGTTGAGAAGTTTTAAATCTTCATTTGGATTAAAAACAAACCTCGGATGCGGCCAGAAAGTAAGGATTGCAGTCTCTAAATTATTCTCAGAACCCACTTTTTTCAGCTCGTCGATAATGTACTTATGGCCAAGATGCACACCGTCAAACATCCCTAAAGACAATGCTAAAGGCTTTTCTGAGTGGTAATCTTTAAAATTCTTGAAGATATTCAAAACGGAAAAATTTTGACAGCAAATATAAACATTATGTAACAATGTATCGATATAACAATTTACCAATGTTTTCAGCCGTAAAATGATTGGGAAACTAGTAAATTTTTACAATGGTAAATTATTGAAAAAGCATGATAAAAATCTTTTTTTTAGGAATTGCAGGTTTGTTAAGATTCATTATATTTGCACCAAGAAAAAATTTAGCAATGGCAAACCAAATTAAAGGAAAAATTTCTCAAATTATTGGTCCTGTAATCGACGTAGTTTTTAATAATGTGGAAGCAATTCCTAGTATTTATGATGCGTTAGAGATTATCAAAGGGAACGGTGAAAAAGTAGTCTTAGAGGTAGAACAACATATTGGTGAAGATACAGTAAGATGTATCGCAATGGATGCTACAGACGGTCTTCAAAGAGGGCAGGAAGTTATAGGATATGGTAATCCTATCATGATGCCAATCGGTGAAGCTGTAAACGGAAGACTATTCAACGTTGTTGGGGATGCTATCGACGGGCTTCAAAATATTTCTAAGGAAGGTGGTCTTCCAATTCACAGACCAGCTCCGAAATTTGATCAACTTTCAACTTCTGCAGAAGTTTTATTCACAGGTATTAAAGTAATCGACTTAGTTGAGCCTTACGCAAAAGGAGGTAAAATTGGTTTGTTCGGTGGTGCTGGTGTTGGTAAAACAGTATTGATTCAGGAGTTGATTAACAATATTGCAAAAGGACACGGTGGTCTTTCTGTTTTTGCCGGAGTAGGTGAAAGAACGAGAGAAGGAAATGACCTTTTGAGAGAGATGCTAGAATCAGGTATTATTAAATACGGTGATGATTTTATGCACTCAATGGAAAACGGTGGTTGGGATCTTTCTAAAGTTGACCTAGAGGTTATGAAAGAATCTAAAGCTGCTTTCGTTTTCGGACAGATGAATGAGCCGCCAGGAGCAAGAGCTAGAGTAGCACTTTCTGGTCTTACATTAGCTGAGTACTACAGAGACGGTGGAGAAACAGGACAAGGTAGAGACGTATTGTTCTTCGTAGACAACATCTTCCGTTTTACACAGGCTGGTTCTGAGGTATCTGCACTATTGGGTCGTATGCCATCTGCGGTAGGTTACCAACCAACATTGGCATCTGAAATGGGTGCGATGCAGGAAAGAATTACTTCAACTAAAAATGGTTCAATTACTTCAGTACAAGCGGTTTACGTGCCTGCGGATGATTTAACTGACCCGGCTCCTGCTACAACGTTTGCTCACCTTGATGCAACAACTGTACTAGATAGAAAAATTGCTTCATTAGGTATTTACCCAGCAGTAGATCCATTGGCTTCTACGTCAAGAATCTTGGCTCCGGAAATTATCGGTGAAGAACATTATAACTGTGCTCAGAGAGTGAAAGAAATTCTTCAGAGATACAAAGCTCTTCAAGATATCATCGCAATCTTAGGTATGGAAGAACTTTCTGAAGAAGATAAATCTGTAGTGTACAGAGCTAGAAAAGTTCAGAGATTCTTGTCTCAACCTTTCCACGTAGCAGAACAGTTTACTGGTATTCCGGGATCATTGGTAGACATCAAAGATACCATCAAAGGATTCAACATGATTATGGATGGTGAATTAGATCACTTACCGGAAGCTGCTTTCAACTTGAAAGGAACTATCGAAGAGGCGATCGAAGCTGGACAAAAAATGTTAGCTGATAACGCATAATAATGCTGATTGTCGATAGCTTATAGCTATTTGCCGAAAGCCAAAAGCAATTTTAAAATGAATATAAAAATTTTAACACCAGAATTCGTGGTTTTTGAAGGAGACGTAAACTCTGTATTGTTGCCTGGGAAAAATGGTGAATTCCACATCATGAAAAACCACGCAGGAATCGTTTCTTCATTAGTTGGAGGTAAGGTTAAATTGTATGCAAATTCTATCAACGAAGCTTTTGCTAAAAACTTTACTAAAGAAAATGAAAAAGACTCTGTTTTTTCATATCCTATAAAAAGCGGTGTGATAGAATTTAATCACGATAAAGGAATTATCCTTTGCGAATAATTAAATTAAGAAGCTAAATATATTTTCAAGAAAGTGTAACTTTGTTACACTTTTTTTATGCCTTGTAAAATCCGATTCATGCAGAAAAGTTTAATCATCTTCTTTACAGTTCTGAGTTTTATATTGAATGCTCAGATTATAAAAACTAAAAGAGGAATCGTAAGTCTCGACGGAACTCATGTAGCCAAAATTACCAATAAATCCAATGAATATACTTTTATGGATTTAAAGGAAACACCGATTTTCACTGTTGAATTTGTTGACAAAAGTGTTGTAGATTCAGTACGAGACAGTTACGTGAAATTAAATAGGGTGTATAATCGTGAGAAAACTTTAGATTTAGATTACATATCACCATCTGCATTTTCGGGTGACGAAAAATCTGCTGTGTATACTTGCATAAAAGGTTTAAAAATTATTGATGAAAGAGGAATCAACATCAAAAATCTGGATGAGCTTTTCAAAAATATGCCCAAACGAAAACTTGATACTAAAACCAAAGAAGCTTACACAACGCGGACAAAAATTGATAAATTAAACATCGAAGTCAACAGTGTTGGTGAGATTTTAAGCAATGGTGTTCCTGTAGGATATTTTACCAATTTACCGGTAAGTTTCGGTTCAGATGATCGTGTGACAGACAAAACTTTTATCGACATTGAAATCTATGATGCTAAAAGTAAATATATCGGAAAGTACATTACGACCACAAAACAAATCAAAACTGCGGGCGGAAAAACTTTTACATTATACAGAGAAATGTCGGGAAGAGCTTCGATTTTAAAATATCCCACTTACAAAGCAATCGCAGAACGTATGGCAATTTTGGATCCGAATTTTATTAAAATTCAGGAAAAAGTAATTGTGGGTGAAGTCGTGAAAGATGGAGTTGAAAAAGATAAAAAGTAAATTTTCTAAACAAATTTTTAATAAAAGCGAGGTAATTTGTTCAATAGGAACGGGCTTTAGCCCGTTTACCAAAAATTAAAGTTCAATTGGCTTTAGCCAAAACTTAAAAAATCCTGAGAAATAATTTTTTCAGGATTTTTATTTTATATACTGTCTATTCCTGAAATAACGATACACAAAAAAGAATCGTTATGAAAGAACCAGTGGAATCGCTTTATGTAAAGCGTACACAGAAAGATTACAGTTTGAGTTTTAAAGTTCAGATTGTAAAAGCAATTGAATCAGGAAAATTGGGAATTACAGAATGTCGTAAGAAATATGCGATACAATCTCGTTCCACGATTGTCAATTGGCTTAGAAAATACGGTAACTTTGATTGGGATAATCAAATACCAAGTTCTATGCAAAAAACTCCTGAACAAAGAATTATGGAATTGGAGGCTGAAGTAAAACTGCTTGAGAAACAAAAAGCCTTACTCGAAAGACAAGCCTACATTGCCGATAAAAAGGCTATCTTTTTCGATATGATGATCAACCTTGCTGAAAGCGAATACCATATCGATATCAGAAAAAACTCCGCATCCGCACAATCAACAACTTCCGCAGAACAGAAAAAGAAACCTTAGTTTTTACCTGTGGATTGTCCGGATTGGATAGACAAGTCTATTATAGAAGTTTGAAACGCAGCACAGTGCGAATGAGCAAAGCTCAACAAGTGGTCGCATTGGTGGAAGAAAAACGTATACTACAACCAAAGATTGGCGGTAAAAAGCTGTATTTTATGTTGAAAGAACCTTTAGGAGCTCTGAATATTGGCAGAGATAAGTTCTTTGGTATTTTACGGGCCAATCATTTACTGATTGTTCCAAAAAGAAGTTATCACGTCACGACCAACTCCCACCACCGCTTTAGAAAGCACAGAAATATGATATTGGACTATCAAATCACTAAACCCAATGAAGTTTGGGTGGCAGATATTACTTACATCGGAAACAGAAAGAATCCGAGTTATTTAAGTTTAATAACAGATGCATATTCCAAGAAAATTGTTGGGCATCACGTTGCGAATAATTTAAATACAGAAAGCAGTTTAATTGCATTGAAGAAAGCTTTTAAAAATAAAAAAGTGAATTTAGAATCGTTAATCCATCATTCTGACCGTGGTCTGCAGTATTGCTCTAATGAATACCAAAGATTATTGGGAAAGCACAACATCAATTGTAGTATGACGCAAAACTCAGACCCCTACGAAAATGCAGTGGCAGAAAGGATTAATGGAATTTTGAAACAAGAATTTGATATTGATAAATACGATATGGAAACAAAATTAAGAAGAAGGGTTGTAAATGAGTCAATTCAAATATACAATGAAGTAAGACCTCATTTTTCAAATCATTATTTAACCCCAAACCAAATGCACGAACAGTCCGTATTGAAAATGAAAACCTATAAAACAAAAAACCAAAGCAAAAACGTTTTTGCTTTGGTTTAATTATTTATTTTTGACCTATAATCTGTATCGATTTTTTAGGACGGGACATACATTATTAACAGTTAGTTTGTCATTCCGTAGGAATCTAAACTTATTTATTAGAAATAACTGCTGAGATTCCTACGGAATGAAAAACATTATTTTAAAAACTAAAAACTCACAAACTCAAAATCACTCCGTTTTCTTTCAATTGCTGCATCGGTTTTGAAAACCAGAATAATTCAAAATCTTCAAAATTATTTTCAAAATCAGTTTTCAATTGCTGTAAAGTAATGCGTTTCGGGTTCTCAAAAGTATTTTCCTGCAAAACTTTGATGAGCCATTCTCCTTTTTCCTGTTCAAAATCTACAAAAACAATATTGGTTTTTAAATGGAATGTAATTCTCTTGTACGCCCAAGAGTTTTGTTTTTTTGTTTTTATGTAATTCTCAGCGATTACGTTTTTCTCCAGAAAAATAATTTTTGAATTTCCTTTAAATGTAAAATTTTCTTCTTCCAAAAGTGAATCATGAATATAATCCGGATGAATCGTTGTTTTTGGAATTTTAAAGTCAAACCAATTTTGCAGCGGTAATTCAAAATTAATTCCGTGCATATAATTGAACAAAGATTTTTTTAAACCAAAACTAAATTTGCTGTGATCGATTCCGGTTTTGTCTGTAAAATCAATGTCGTTATTGGCAAATAAAATTTCTTGCTTGATTGGAGTTACTCCAAATTCCTCAGGATTCAATCCAACTGGTGAGTGAGCAGTCATCGCAAACTGGTGCCAAAATGCACTTTGCAGAATTCCCATCTCGAAAAGCTGACGAACCATCTCTAAAGAATCCACCGTTTCCTGAATGGTCTGAGTCGGATAGCCGTACATCAGATATGCATGAATCATTACTCCGGCTTCAGTGAAATTTCTTGTAACTTGAGCAACTTGTTCTACTGAAATTCCTTTATCGATTAATTTTAACAATCGGTCACTTGCAACTTCAAGTCCGCCAGAAACTGCAACACAACCTGAAAGTTTTAATAGAAAACATAGATCTTTGGTGAAGCTTTTTTCAAATCTGATATTCGTCCACCAGGTTACCACGAGATTTCTTCGCAAAATTTCCAAAGCAATTTCACGCATCAAAGCCGGAGGAGCCGCTTCATCCACAAAATGAAATCCGGTTTCGCCTGTTGTTGCGATTAATTCTTCCATTCTGTCAACCAAAATTTTAGCTGAAATAGGTTCGTAAATTTTTATGTAATCTAAAGAAATATCACAAAAAGTACATTTTCCCCAGTAGCAACCGTGCGCCATTGTGAGTTTATTCCATCTTCCGTCGCTCCACAAACTGTGCATCGGATTGGCAATTTCAATGACCGAAATATATTGATCTAACTGTAAATCAGTATAATCTGGGGTTCCAACCTGTGCCTGTTTATAATCGTGTTTTGTAGAATTATTTTTATAGACAACTTCTTCATTTTCAATTAAAAAGGTTCTCTTAAACTGAGAGTTTTCATTTTTATTTAATTTTTCATAAACCAATTCGAGAGGAACTTCACCGTCATCCAAAGTGATAAAATCAAAAAATTCAAAAACTCTTTTGTCTTTCACTTCTCTTAATTCTGTATTGGGAAAACCACCGCCCATTGCAATTTTAATATGTGGATAATTTTCTTTGATAAATTTCGCAGAACGAAAAGCAGAATATAAATTTCCAGGAAACGGAACCGAAAAACAAACCAATTTTGGCTGAACCAATTCCAGTTTTTTATGTAGAATTTTTAAAGTGATGTCATCAATAAAAGTCTGATCTGAATTTAATTTGGCGTACAATTCGTCAAAAGAATTGGCAGACTTTCCTAATCTTTCGGCATATCTGCTAAAACCGAAATCAGAATCAACATGTTCAACTATATAATCAGATAAATCTTCTAAATATAAAGTAGCCAGATGTTTAGCTTTATCTTGTAAACCCATATTTCCGAAAGCAAATTCCATATCATCGAGCTGATTAAAGCGGGAAGCTTCAGGTAAAAAATTCATTGAGCAAATCTGTCTCGCCAAAGTAGGATTTCTATTTTGTAAAAAAAGAATAACCTGATCGATAGTTTTAATGTACTCATCCCGTAAAGCAAAAATCCTCTGTGAGTTTTCGGAACTATTTTTTAAATCAATTTCTTTGTTGAAAATCTTTTGAATTCCTTCTTTTGAAAATAATTCCAAAATCACTTCAATCCCCAAATCAATTTGATAGCTTGATATATTCTTGGTATTTAAAAAACCTTTGATGTAAGCTGTCGCCGGATATGGAGTATTAAGTTGCGTTAAAGGTGGAGTTATAAGAAGAAGATCTTTCAAAAGTAATTTTTTGCAAATTTATTGTAAATCTTTAAGAATCTGCTTAGAATTTTGAAAAGTTTTTTAGCCACGAATGCACGAATTTATGTAATGCACACAAAAATATTAGTGCTTTCGTGGCAAAAAAATAAAAAAAAACCGTTAGAAAATTCTTCTAAAGGTTTTAAATTTATAAGTGTTAAAGCCAATAGCAAAAAGCCAAAAGCCATCAGCAATTTACATTTGCTTGTACTCAATATTCATTTGCTTTTCCATTTCTGCATAAGCTCCGGATTCTAATTTTTCTTTGATACCATCAAATGCTGCCAGAGTTTCATTGATTTCTGAATCTGTGTGTGAAGCGGTAGGAATTAATCTCAACAAAATCATTCCTTTTGGAATTACAGGATATACTACTACTGAAGTAAATACTCCGTAATTTTCTCTTAAATCTTTTGCTAAAAGGGTCGCTTCAATCGTAGTTCCCTGAATGAAAACCGGTGTTACACACGTATTGGTATTTCCAAGGTTGAAGCCTCTTTCTTTTAATCCGTTTTGAAGTTTATTTACGTTTTCCCATAATTTATCTTTAATTTCTGGGCGTGTTCTAAGCAATTCCAATCTTTTTAAACCTCCGATTACCATTGGCATTGTTAAAGATTTAGCAAAAATCTGAGAACGAAGATTGTATTTTAAAAATCTGATAATGGTTGCGTCTCCTGAAAGAAATGCTCCGAAACCAGCCATTGATTTAGCAAAAGTTGAAAAGTAAACATCAATCTGATCCTGACATCCTTGCTCTTCACCCGCTCCGGCTCCAGTCTTACCCAAAGTTCCAAAACCGTGTGCATCATCAACCAAAAGTCTGAAATTGAATTTAGATTTTAAATCACAGATTTCTTTCAGTTTCCCCTGCATTCCTCTCATTCCGAAAACACCTTCAGTAATCACTAAGATCCCTCCGCCGTTTTCTTCAGCAACTTTGGTTGCTCTCGCTAAGTTTTTTTCTAAACTCTCAATGTCATTATGTTTGAAAGTAAAACTTTTTCCCATGTGAAGACGAACCCCGTCAACGATACAAGCGTGAGAATCAGCATCATAAACAATTACGTCATGTCTAGTCACTAACGCATCGATACAAGAAACCATCCCTTGGTAACCGAAATTCAAAAGATAAGCAGCATCTTTTTGGGTAAATTCTGCCAATTCTTTTTCCAGTTGCTGATGTTGTTGAGTTTCACCAGACATTGCTCTAGCACCCATCGGATAAAACATTCCGAATTCTGCAGCTGCTTTTGCATCAGCCTCTAAAACTTCAGGATGATTACACAATCCTAAATAATCATTAGCACTCCAGAAAATTACATCTTTACCTTGAAATTTCATTCTCGGGCCAATCGGACCTTCCAATTTTGGGAATACAAAATATCCTTCTGCGTAGTCTGCAAATTGACCAAGCGGTCCCGGATTTTGTTTTATTCTTTCAAAAATATCTACCATTGTATGAGTATGTTTTATGTAAAAAAGCCTTTTGTGATTTACGAAAAGGCTTGATTTATATTAATTTATTTTTCTTATTTGATGAATTCTGTTTTGAAAACTTCATCATAGTTGTGGAAACAGTTGTTGATGAAACCTTGTTCTTCCATCCACTTATCGCTGTATACTTTTGTAATGTAACGTGAACCGTGATCTGGATAAATCATGACAACGAAATCATTTTCAGTCAGTTCATGAGATTGTGCATATTGTATCAATCCCTGAGTAACAGCACCTGTGGTGTAACCTCCCATGATCGCTTCCTTTAAAGCAATTTCACGAGTTCTGTACGCAGACATTTCGTCGTTGACTCTCACAAATTCATCCACTTTATCAAAAAGAAGGGCTGAAGGAATTAAATTTTTCCCCATTCCTTCAATTTGGTAAGGATGAACATCTTCTTTATGAATTTCTCCGGTTTCGTGGTAACTTTTCAAAATAGATCCGTCAGCATCTACACCGATGATTTTTATGTTTGGATTTTTTTCTTTTAAGAATTTTGCAGAACCAGATAACGTTCCGCCAGTTCCTGTACATGCAAAAAGGTGAGTAATTTTACCTTCCGTCTGTTCCCAAATCTCAGGACCTGTGGTCTGATAATGGGCATCAACATTCAATTCATTAAAATACTGATTGATATAAACAGAATTTGGGGTTTCGGCAGCAATTCTCTTTGCTACTTCATAATATGATCTTGGGTCATTCGCAGGTACATTCGCAGGACATATATATACTGTAGCACCAAGAGCCTTCAGATAAGCTATTTTTTCAGCTTTTGTTTTGTCACTTACAGCTAAAATACATTTATATCCTTTAATGATACAAACCATAGCCAGTGAAAAACCTGTATTTCCGGAAGTAGTTTCTACAACTACAGAATCTTCCTTTAATAAACCTTTTTTCTCAGCGTTTTCAATAATATGAAGTGCGATTCTATCTTTGGTGGAATGTCCAGGATTATATGATTCTAACTTGGCATAAACTTTTGCAGGAATCTCTTTAGTTACCGTATTAAGTTTCACTAAAGGGGTGTTCCCAATCAAGCCAAGAATATTATCGTAAACATTACTCATTATTTGTTATTTTTTTCAAATAAAATCTGACCGCAAAAATACAAAAAAATAAATAATTTTTAAACTTTTCAGAAATTATAAGTGCTGAAAGTAGAATTATCTCTTTAAGACCTGTAATTTGAAGCCTCCAAACGCTCACAAAAAGCAAGCCAATCTTTTAAATTTTGTTAAAATCAAAATAAAATGAAGTAAAAACCTTATTTTCGCACTAATTGATTTTATACTATGAAAAACTGGACTTTTAGGCAATGGAACACCCTTCTCGGATGGGTGATTTTCGTCATTGCATTTTTCACGTACTTGTCAACGATAGAACCCAATTTTAGTTTTTGGGATTGTGGTGAGTACATTTCTTCAGCCGTAAAATTAGAGGTAACACACGCACCGGGAGCAGCTTTGTTCCAGATTGTGGGTGCTGTGGCTGCGATGTTTGCGTTTGGGAAAGGTGAAAATTATTCTGTTGTAATTAATGGAATGTCTGCATTATTCAGTGCATTTACAATTTTGTTTTTGTTCTGGACAATTACGCATTTTGTAAGAAGACTTCTCAATAAAGATTTTGAGGAAGTTACAAAACATCAGGAAATTGCTATTCTTTTTGCCGGAGCAATTGGAGCTCTTTGTTTTACCTGGTCAGATACGTTCTGGTTTTCTGCGGTAGAAGGAGAAGTTTACTCAATGGCATCTTTGTTTATTGCTATTTTGGTTTGGCTCATCACCAAATGGGAGAACGAGTACAAAGAAGTAGATAATGAACGATGGATTATTTTAATCTTCTTTGTTGTGGGGCTTTCTGTGGGAGTTCACATGATGTGTATGTTGGCACTTCCTGCAATATGTTTAGTGTACTATGCAAGAAATTATGAATTTACCTGGAAGAATTTCCTTTGGGCAAATGCGATTACATTAGGAATATTAATTATTGTCTTCAAAATTATTTTCCCGGTAATCATGTCATTATTCGGAAAACTTGAAATCTTCTTTGTCAATGGTATCGGTCTTCCTTTCCACTCAGGAACGATTGCCGGTTTCATTATATTGGTTGCACTTTGTTATTTCATTTTGAAATATGCAAGACAAGCCAAGAAAAATATTTTTCAAACTATTGCTTTATCAGTAGTTTATATGATGATTGGTTTCTCTTGTTGGATGGTAATTCCGATCAGAGCGAATGCAAATCCGCCAATGAACCTGAATGATCCTGATACCGCAATTGGTATGCTTGATTATTACAACAGAGAGCAATATGGTGACTGGCCTACAATTTACGGTCAAAACTACACCGCATTTTTAGATAACAGCGGGATTGAAAAGAATGAAGACGGAAGTTTTAAAACTACAAAAACAGGAGAAGTTTTTGAAAAAGATGAGAAAACAGGAACGTACAGAAAAACAAGTGACCGTTTTAATTACGTTTTCAATCCGGCTCATGTAAGTTTGATGCCGAGAATGTTCAATGAGGATAAAGCTGTAATGGCAAATTATATCTCAATGTACGGGGCACCAGATTTTCAGTTTAATTATGCTAACGAAAATATTGCAGACGATCCTCAGGCTAAAGAAATATTTGATGAGCTTAGAGCTAAATATGAAGATAAATCAATCACGGTTCAGGATTATTTAAAGGTAAAACCTTATGAGCTGATTACTGTTCAGAGACCTTCTCTTGCTCAGAATATGGATTACTTTATCACGTTCCAAAATAATTATTACTTCATCAGATATCTGTTATGGAACTTCGCCGGAAGACAAAATGATTTGGAAGGAAGCAGTGAAAATACGAGTGGAAACTGGATTTCCGGGATTCCTTTTATCGATAATACTTTGTTAGGAAATCAGGATGCAATGCCTGCGAAGTTTAATAACGAAAGTACGGTAGCATTCTTCTTTTTACCTTTATTATTAGGAATTATCGGATGTTATTTCCAGTTTATGAGAGATTTTGGTAGATTTTATGCCATTTTATCATTATTTATATTAACGAGTG
Source organism: Chryseobacterium sp. C-71 (assembly GCF_020911865.1). Lineage (NCBI taxonomy): Bacteria > Pseudomonadati > Bacteroidota > Flavobacteriia > Flavobacteriales > Weeksellaceae > Chryseobacterium > Chryseobacterium sp. C-71. The sequence continues at coordinate 614,111 of NZ_CP087131.1, read as the reverse complement.
TGGGAATCGTTTTCTACACTGGAATGAAACCTTTCGAGCCAAGAGAAAGAGATTACGCAGTGGTCGGTTCCTTCTACGCCTTTGCAATATGGATTGGGCTCGGTGCCGGAGCAATTCTCTGGTATTTACAATCCAAAGTTAAATCAAATGCAGCCAACATCGGTTTTGGAGTTGTTCTAATGGCCATTCCTTTGATGATGGGCTTCCAGAATTATAATGTTCACGACAGAAGCGGAAGATATACAGCGTACGATTATTCATATTCAATGTTAAAATCTTTGCCAAAAGATGATATTCTATTTGTGTATGGAGATAACGATACGTATCCGGTTTGGGCGATGCAGGAAACTGAAAGATTCCGTGATGATGTGAAGGTGGTGAACTTTACGCTTCTTTCAACTCCTTGGAATATCGATCAGGTAAAAAGAAAAACATATAACGCCAGCGGAATCCCAAGTCAGTTGACCCACGACGATTACAGAGACGGTTCTAATGACCAGATTTATCTGATGAAAAAAGATGACTGGAAGAATATTTTAGCCAATCTTCAAGAGTCAGGAGCTCCTGCAAATCTTTTACAGCCGTTCCAGAAATATTTGGTTCAGGATTCAATGACATTAAAAGAAGCGGTGAATTTCCTTAAAGTGAAGTCTCCTGAAAAAGATGAAATTTTAAAAATGATCTTCGGTGAAGCACGTTATGAGAAATACAACTTCTTACCTGTAAACAAATTTATTTTACCAGTAAACAAGCAAAATGCTTTAAAAGCAGGAATCATTAATGCTTCAGACGTTCCAAATACGGTTAATCAAATCATGATTGACTACAAATCAGGAACGTTATACAAAAACAACCTGATGATGTTTGATATTTTGGCAAACTTTGATTGGAAACGTCCGATTAACTTCTCTTCAGGTGGAGTGTATGAAAGCGAAAACATTTTCTTCTTAGACGAATATCTTCAGTTTGACGGTTTCAGTTACAGATTAGTACCAATTCATACACCAAGAAGCAGTGATGGAGAAATGGGCAGAGTAGATGCCAACTCATTGTACAACGTTGTGAAAAACTTCAAATGGGGTAATTTCAAAGATCTGAATGTTCATTTTGATGAGACAGCTACTTCAAATATCATCAGCTACAGAAGTTCTGCAAGTAGAGCTGCCGCAGCTTTAGCTTTGTCAGGGCAAAAAGGAAAAGCTTTAGAGATTTTAGATTTAGCATCAAAAGAAATTCCTGCAGAGAAATACAATGATCCACGTTCGTTAAGTTCAATGGTTTACGGTTACATCGTTGCCAGACAAGAGCAAAAAGCTTTAAAATTAGCTGAAATCTTGAAGAAAGGAATTTTCGAAGAGTACGATTATTATTTAAGTTTAAGTAAATCTGAGCAGGCATTTACTGGAAGACAGATGAGATCAAAACCAATGGAATATTCTCTTGTAGTAACTGCCGTTACGGATGCTTATAAAAAGATCGGACAAAAAGAAAAAGCTTACGCTTACCTGGTGAAATCTATCGAACCAATTGATAAGAAATTCAATGTTTTCGTAAAAGATCTTCAGCAGATGGGCAAAGAAAAAGCGATGAAAGAATCTGAAAAAGTACAGGAAATCACCCCTTTCTATCAGTATTTATTTGATATTATGGAACCTTTTGATTCTACTTATTCAAAAGAAAAAGAAGATCAGATTACTTCAGCAATTATCAAAGCGACACAGTAAAAAATCAAATTTTAAAATACTTCAAAACGGAACTTCGGTTCCGTTTTTTTTATTGTTGATATTCAAGAATAATAGGATTATATTTGTGCATCAAAAAAACGCGATGGCCGAAAACACCAGTAAAAATCTCCCGCTGTATGCTGTAATCTTTGCAGTTATTGCAAAACTTTATTTTCTATTAACGCACCATATTCAGGAAGACGCTTTCATTACCTGGCGGGTTGCCCAAAATTTATTGGATTACGGAGTGATTGGTTTCAATGGTGATACCAAAATATCGGCTTCTACAACACATTTGTATGTTTTCGTTTCTTATTTTTTTAATTTAATTTTTGGGAAAGAAAACTTTATCGAACCTCTTTTGATTTTAAACACCATTCTTTTTACTATTGGAAGTTTATTTCTTTCTCATTTATTATTAAAAAATCCTTGGCATAAAGCAATCTTTATCTTTTTATTTGGGCTTCTGCCGCCTTCCATCAAGATTTCAATTCTTGGAATGGAATACGGAATTCTGTTCTTCCTTGAAATGGCTTTGCTTTATTATGGTTTTAAAAAGGAAAAAAAATGGGCACTGATTGTATTTCCTATTTTAATTTTATTTACAAGAATTGATACCGTAATTTTCCTCGGAATTGTCTTTTTAGTCGATACTTTTTGGAACAGAAAAATAAAATGGGCCTATATTTTAGGTGGAATTTTGGGAGTATCCGCAGCATTGGCTTTCAACTGGTTTTACTTTGGTGAATTGGTGAATAATACGATTGTTGCCAAAAAGTTGGCATACGACAGAGTGTATACTTTGCATCAGGATTTCGAATATTTCAGATTAAATTACGGAAACTTCTGGGGGATGCTGAAGCTTCCCGGTGACTTCAATCCGGTGACGATTGTTATTGCTGTTTTTGAGTTGTTATGTTTTATTTATTTAATCAGACAGAGAGAAAAAAGAAATTATTTCTTATGGATTATTTTCCTGTTTGCATGGACGAAACAGATTATTTTTCTTTCACAAAAAAGCCTTTTCGACTGGTATTATTGGGTGCCGCAGATTTTACTGTTCGTTCCGGTTTTAATCTTTGTTTTAGAACAAAAAGTAAAAAGAAACTGGTGGCTTTCGGCATTGGTTATTGTCTATATTTTACCGATGCTGGCTTTCCAAACAATCCATTCTATCGCAACAGGAAACGGTGAATGGAATTACAGAAGATCGATTGGCTTGTTTCTGAATATGTACGAAAAAGACAAAAAACAATGGATTTTGCTCGAACCTGCGGGATACATTCCTTATTTTTCTGGCTTAAAAACGATCGACGAAGTTGGATTGGTCGATAAACAAATTCAAAGCGAAATCAAAAAAGACAAGCCTCATTATTGGTTAAATACCGTTAAAAAAAGACAACCAAAATATCTGCTTTCCTACAATAATTTATTTGAAGGAAAAGATGCCTATTATTATAAAACACATTATAAATTGTTAAATGAATTTCGAGTGAAAAATCATCTGCAAAGTGACAACAAGATTTTAGAGAAAATTTACAAACTGAAGCCTTCCGGAACAGATTATAATCTTTATGAGAAAATTAAGTAATAAGTAAAAAGAGCCAAGTAAAAAGTAATTTTAACTCTAAAACTCTAAAACTCTAAAACTCTAAAACTCTAAAACTCTAAAAACCGATGAAATACTGTGCTTTCCTCCGAGGTGTCAATGTAAAAGGCACAAATATGAAAATGGCAGAAGTCTGCGAAGTCTTCAAAAATGCAGGAATGCAGGATGTTGTATCGGTTTTAGCATCAGGAAATATTATTTTTTCTTCAGATCAAAAAGTCGAAGACTTAAAAATAATTCTTGAAAAAGCAATGTCGGAGCATTTTAATTACGAAGCTTTTCTTTTTGTGAAATCTAAAGAAGAAATTGAAATTTTTTGGAATTCAAATCCGTTTGATAAAAATGAAGATTTGCACGTCTATACATTTATAGGAAATCAAGATGTGGAAAGTGTTTTGATGAAAGAATTTGAAGCTGCTTTAAAAACTGAAAATGAAGATGCAAAAATCGTTAACGGAAATTTTTATTGGCAGGTTCCGAAAGGCAATACATTAGATTCAAGTTTTGGGAAAATTTTAGGCAGAAAAAATATGAAAGATCAGTTTACAAGCAGAAATATTAATACATTTGAGAAAATTTTGAAAAAATAGCCACGCATTCACGAATTTGATCACTCATAATTTTTCTTTTAATTTAATTCTTCACTCACTTATCACATTAAAAAATTTATGAATATCCGTTTTTAATCATAACACCAAAATCATCAATCATTTTGTCATTCCGGAGGAATATAAACTGATTTATTTTCAGTGTGTTAAGATTCCTCCGGAATGACAAACAAACCGTTAAAATTAATTACGGACATTCATTAAAAAATTCGTGAATTCGTGGCAAAAACGGTTGCTAAAATCCTTTTAAATATCAAAAATATTAGCAGAATAAATAATTTCCAATTCTGAAACTTTATAAGTATTTTTACTGAACTTTTTAATTCAAATAAAAATGATTCAGTACTTAGACAATATACACCACAAAGATTCAAAAAACTTTTTCTTAATCGCAGGACCATGCATCATTGAAGGTGAAGATATGGCATTGAGAATTGCTGAAAAAGTAATTGAGCTGACTAATAAATACAATATTCCTTATATTTTTAAAGGAAGTTTCAAAAAAGCCAACAGAAGCAGAGTAGATTCTTTCACGACAATTGGTGAAGAAAAATCTCTGGAAATTCTTAAAAAAGTTGGGGAAACTTTCAATATTCCGACTACTACAGATATTCACGAAAACGACCATGCAGCTTTGGCGGCGCAATATGTGGATGTTTTACAAATCCCTGCATTCTTAGTGCGTCAGACCGATTTATTAATTGCTGCAGCAAAAACCGGAAAATGTGTTTCATTAAAAAAAGGACAGTTTCTTTCTCCGGAATCGATGAAGTTTGCCGTTCAGAAAGTGACTGATTCAGATAATCAAAAAGTAGCCATCATTGAACGAGGGAATTCTTTCGGATATACCGATTTAATCGTTGATTACAGAGGAATTCCAACAATGAGAGCATATGCTCCAGTAATTTTGGATGTCACGCATTCTCTTCAACAGCCTAATCAAAGTTCAGGAGTTACCGGAGGAAGACCAGATTTGATAGAAACTGTTGCCAAAGCAGGAATTGCCGTTGGCGCAGATGGTATTTTTATCGAAACACATCCCACACCGGAAACTGCTTTATCTGACGGAGCTAACATGCTTAGACTGGATTTATTAGAAGATTTGTTACAAAAATTAACAAGAGTTAGAGAATCCATTTTGTAATTGTTAAAAAATCCTTAATTTTAGAATTCTAAATAATTTCTTTTGAAAAAACTAGTTTTACCACTGAGCCTCATGGTTCCGATGTTAGTATTCTCTCAAACCAAAAAGAGAGATACAACGAGAACAACAGATATTGAGGAAGTCGTTTTCCAGAAAAAAGTAACAGGAAGCACGAATGACCTTACCACTGTAAAAATATCTGCAAAAGATGCTCAGAATGTGGCAAGCATTTCCGGAGGGATCGAAGGAATTATTAAAACTTTACCTTCTGTAAACTCCAACACAGAACTGTCTTCGCAATACATGGTGCGTGGTGGAAACTACGACGAAAACCTTATTTACATCAATGATATTGAGATCTACAGACCTTTTTTGATAAGAAATTCTCAGCAGGAAGGTTTAAGTATCATCAATCCTGATATGGTTTCTACAGTGAATTTTTCTGCCGGAGGTTTTGAGCCAAGATATGGTGATAAGATGTCTTCAGCACTAAATATTTATTATCGTGAGCCGGAAAAATTTGAACTTTCAGGAGAGGCAAGTTTGATTGGTGGAAGATTAACAACTGGTTTAGCTTCAAAAAATAAAAAATTAACAGCTTTATTTTCAGGGAGATATAGAAATACCAATTTGGTATTAAATACTTTAAATGAAGACACTGATTTTAACCCAGTTTATTACGATTTTCAAACCTATCTGAATTATCATGTGAATGATAAATTCACCATGTCATTCATAGGATACTATTCAAAGAACGACTATGACATGGTTCCTAAAGAGCGAAGTGTAGACTTTGGTTCTTTGCAGAGGCCAATTAATCTTTCTGTATTTTACAACGGTAAAGAAAACGATCAGTACAAAAATATGATGGGAACGTTCTCGATGAACTATAAACCGTCTGATAAATGGAGATTTACGTTAGATAGTTTTGCTTATCAAAACAGAGAAAAAGAATATTTTACCATCGCTTCAAGTTATATTTTACAGACATTTGATCCAATAACAGGAAATCCGATTACTTCTTACGATATTGGCGGGCAGATAGAACATGCTCGTAATGATTTGTTTGTAAGAACTTACGGAACACAGTTCAGAACCCGTTTTTCACCGAATGTAAATACAGATATTGAATTTGGTTTTAAATATGAAAAAGAAAATCTTCGTGATTTAACCAATGAGTATAAATTAGTAGATTCTTCAGGATACAGCGTACCAAGACCTCCGGATGATCCGAGATTTCCCGATGCTTCAGACTTAGATTTATTTTACAGCATTCAGGGTAATAATCATATCGAACCGACGAGAATGTCAGCGTATGGACAGTATTCGCAGAAGTTCTATTGGGGTTCGAGCAAAGTTTTTGTAAACGCCGGGGCGAGAGTTGCACATTGGAGTTTTAATGATGAAACCATATTCTCACCAAGAGCACAGTTTGCCATAAAGCCTGATTGGAATACAGATATGTTGTTCAGGGTTTCGGGAGGTATTTATTATCAGGCACCTTTCTATAAAGAAATTAAAGATTTGAATGGAAATTTTAATACGAATATAAAATCTCAGCGTTCCATTCAGGCAATTGTTGCCAATGATTTTGAATTTGAGTTCGACAACCGTCCGTTTAAATTAACAACAGAAGCATACTACAAGAAAATGGATAACCTGATTCCATATTATATGGATAATGTGAGAATTCGTTATTCTGGTAAAAATAATGCGTCAGGATATGCATACGGACTTGATACCAGATTGTTTGGAGAATTTGTTCCCGGTGTAGATTCTTGGTTGTCTGCAAGTTATGCCAGGATTTATGAAAATATTGATGGGAGAGGAGATATTCCAAGACCGACGGATCAAAGATTCAGATTTGCAATGTTTTATCAAGATTATATGCCGAGATTTCCGCAAATGCGTGTGAATCTTACCTTGACTTATGCAATGGGATTACCAAACGGAGCGCCGGTTTTCACAGATCCTTATCAATATCAGAAAACTTTGCCTTCTTACAAGAGAGTAGATTTGGGACTTTCTTATGCATTTGTAGATGCTAAAGAGAAAAAACAAACGTATGGTTTCCTGAGTAATTTTGATGAATTGACTTTGGGAGTTCAGGTTTTCAATGCTTTTAATATCAATAATACCGTTGCCAACCAATGGATTACAGATGCGAATACAAACTTAATGTACCCTGTGCCTGTACGTTTGACAGGAAGGTTCTTTAATGTCAAGCTTGAGTTTAAGATTAAATAAAAACTTAAATTTTATCGAAAATATACAATGACTCCTGAAATTTTCGGGAGTTTTTTGTTATCCGTAATTTTATAACAATATCACTAAATTTTGTAACAATCATTCAGTGGTTATTTTTACCTTTGTTTCAGCTTATGAAAAAGATTCTTCCCATATTATTTTCTATATTCTACTTCGGCTTTTCTTCCGGAGCAGTTTTTAGTATGCATTATTGTATGAAAGAATTGGTTTCAGTGACTCAAAAATCTGATGATACCTGCAGCAAATGCGGAACTAAAGAGAAAAGAGACTGCTGCAAAACTGAAATAAAATTGGTGAAAGTCGATGATTCTCAAAAATCAGATTTTTTGAAAATTGATTTTCTGAAAAGTATTTCAGAGGTTCAGCATCATCAGTTTTTCTTTACAGACAGATCATTTTCAGCTACAAAATTTTCTCAGATTCTGATCAATGCTCCGCCGGAAAATCGATCGGTTCCTATCTTTATTCATCATTGTAATTTTAGAATTTAAAATTTGTTAGTCGTTTGAACACCATATCGTAATGAACGACACGCTTTGTCGCATCATGCGATTTTCAAATTATCATTCAATCTAAAATTTTAAAAAAATGAAAAAATATATCATTACAGCCCTATTTTCTTTATTTGCAATCGTTTGTGTTTCAGCTCAGCTAAAATCTGACGCTCAGGTAACGAAGCTTTACCAAAATTATATCAACATCAAAGATGCTTTGGCCTCAGATAATGCCGACAAAACCTCTCAAGCTGCTACAGAGTTTATAAAAACGACTTCGGCAATTGATTACAAAGTTCTTTCTGAAGGGAATGTAAGTACTCTGAAAAAAGATGCAACAGTAATTTCAAATGCTAAAGATATTGCGGCTCAGAGAGAGACGTTCTTTAATCTTTCAGACAACATGATTGCTTTGGCTAAGCAATTCAAAATTTCAGCAGATCCGGTTTTTGTTCAATACTGCCCAATGGCAGACGGAAGCTGGCTGAGCAACGAGAAAAAAATCATCAATCCTTATTACGGGAGTTCTATGCTTTCTTGTGGTTCTGTGAAATCAGAGATCAAATAAATATCCTATTTATTTGTTTAATAATCAGTTGAATGCATTTAATTAAAATCTACTTTAATATTGTGGGTTAATGTTCAGCTATAAAGAATTTTGAAATATTATGAAAAAAATAATAATGTTTCTGATGCTTTTGTTCTCTGTTTTCAGTTTTTCACAATCCGTTAAGACATATTATACGTGTCCAATGGATAAAGATGTTATTTCATCAAAACCCGGTGACTGTCCTAAATGCGGAATGACTTTGGTAAAGAAAACCGTTGTCATACAACCTAAGATTGTAGAAAAACCATCAGTAAAAAATATACCGAAAGCAAAAGTAAAATCAGAAATAAAAATCAAGGCTAAGCCTAAGGTTGAGAAAAAAGTTGAAGTTAAAAAAGCAAGTAATAAGAAATCCAAAGAGATTACTCCTAATGCAAAACTTATTTTAAATTCAAAAGCTCAAACTAAACCTCAATCTCAATCTAAAATAAGCTACACTTGTCCGATGCATCCGGAAGTAGTTTCCGATAAACCCGGAAAATGCTCAAAATGCGGAATGGATTTAGTGGAAGTTGAAAATCATGCTCAATCTGAGTCTGAACCTACACCTAAAAATCCTGTTTTAAAAAGAAATTCCGAAAACGGAAAAGTACCTTTTGGCGGAAAAACAGTTCGCTATGATTTGTATGTAAAAGATACGATTGTCAATTTCACTGGAGAAAACCGCAGAGCAATCGCTGTGAATGGAAAATTACAGGCTCCAACCTTATATTTTACAGAAGGAGACACTGCAGAGATTTATCTTCATAATATGTTGAAAGAAAATACGGGTTTCCATTGGCATGGTGTTATTCTGCCTAATGAACATGATGGAGTTCCCTATTTAACGACAAAACCTGTGGAGCCGGGAGAAACTCATTTGTATAAATTCAGAGTTTCCCAGAACGGAACCTATTGGTATCACTCACATGAGGGTTTGCAGGAGCAAATCGGGATGAACGGAATTCTGGTTTTAAATAAAAGAGAAAGTGAGCCAAAAACGGAATATACAAAAGAAATCCCGGTGCTTTTAGGTGAATGGAGTAACGAAGATCCGATGCAGATTGCACGAAGGCTTCATATGGCGAATACCGATTGGTATGCGATTAAGAAAAATGCAGTGCAGAGTTATTGGGAAGCGATAAAATCCGGAAACTTCGGAACAAAAGCCCTTAACGAATGGAAGAGGATGGAAGCGATGGATGTAAGTGATGTCTATTACGATAAATTTCTGATCAACGGATTACCAAGTTCTGAATATTCTAATCTAAAATCGGGAGATAAAGTACGTTTGAGAGTCGCCAATGGCGGATCTTCTACTTATTTTTGGCTGAATTTTGGAGGCGGAAAAATAAAAGTGGTCGGAAATGACGGAAATGATGTCGTCCCTGTAGAAGTAGATCGCCTGATTGTAGGTGTTTCGGAAACATATGATATTGAAGTGACGATTCCAGAAAATAAAAGTTTTGAATTTCGTGCGACGTCAGAAGACAGAATTGGTCACGCTTCTTTATGGTTAGGTTCGGGTGAAAAAATTGAAGCTCCCAATTTACCGAGATTAAAGCTTTTTGAAGGGATGAAAATGATGAACGGAATGATGAAGATGAGCGGAAATATGAAACCGATGAACATGGTGATGGGTAACCAAATGATGGATATGAATGAAGTGATGTATCCTGAACTTTCTGAAAGTCAGCGAAAAATGACGATGAAGCATATGAATGAAATGATGGGGATTAAAGAAAAGAAATCAGAAAAAGAAGAAGACCATTCTCAACATTTGGGAATGGAAGAAGAGAAACCCATCAAAAGATTATCGTATAATATTTTAAAATCTCCCGAAAAAACGATTCTTCCTACAGAAAATGTTCGTGAAATGAAATTTACGCTGGAAGGAAATATGAATCACTATCTGTGGACTTTAGATAATAAAACGGTCACAGAAACAGATAAGATTTTAGTAAAAAAAGGAGAAGTTCTGCGAATTACTTTGTACAACAATTCAATGATGCGTCATCCGATGCATTTACATGGTCACGATTTTAGGTTGATTAACTCAAAAGGAGAATATTCACCGCTTAAAAACGTTGTAGACATTATGCCGATGGAAACCAATACAATTGAATTTGCAGCCAATCAGGATGGTGACTGGTTTTTTCACTGCCATATTCTGTATCACATGATGGCCGGAATGGGTAGGATTTTCAGTTACGAAGACTCAAAACCTAATCCACAATTACCCAATAGAAAATTAGCTTGGAAAAACTTTTTAAAAGACAACAGAATGGTTAGTTCTATGGCCATGTTGGATCTCCACAGCAATAAAATGCATGCAGAAACGATGACGATGTTCGGACCGAGATGGGCAAATCTGAATGAGTTTCATTCGAATTGGGAGTTTGATCATTTTGACGGAAACTTTAAAGTCGGTCGGTTTTTAGGAAAATTTCAGTGGGCGATTCCTTATGCAGGTTTGAGGATTCAAAAAAGTCATGAAATCATGGAGCGAAAAATGGCTCAAGAAACGGGTGAAGATTTTCATGGAAAGAAAACCTGGTTCGGACAACAAAAAGCTTCGAAAAGTAAGGCAACGTTTATCGTTGGTGCCCAATATATTTTGCCGATGCTGATTACGGCCGATGCAAGTGTTGACCACAATGGGAAAGTATTATTGGAATTGAGCCGGGAAGATATTCCGATTTCCAGAAGATTGAGAGGGAATTTCAGTCTCAATTCTGATGGTGAATTTACCTCAGGAATACGATATATTTTGCAAAAATGGTTATCTGTTTCCGGAAATTACGATAATGAAATGGGCTGGGGAGGCGGAATCACTCTGACCTACTAAATACAAAAGGCTGCTTTAATTTGA